>DASTZM010000809.1:0-9416 GCA_035764305.1 Chloroflexota bacterium
TCAGCGTTGTCAGCGCGGGCCGCGGATCACGTCCGGCACCGGCGTTTCCACGCGGCAGATGAGGCCGCGCCGCCGCGCCGGTTCGACTCGGAGGAATGCGCGCTCCGCCTCGTCGAACGTGCGGGCGGCGGCCACCACCTCGCCGCCGAGGAGCGCGACGAAGTCGCCCGCCCGGAACTGTCGGCCGCGCCATTCGAAGTGGCGGCCGATGTGGTCGGCCGCCTGCTCGTCCAGCTCCCGCTCTCGTCCCCGCGTGGCTTCCATCGCCGAACCCCGCTGATCTTCAGCGAAATGGTACGCCGTCCGGCCCAGCCCGGCCTACTTCACGCCGCGCACGCGTGTACGCGAGGTCGTGCGCCGCGTGGGGCGCTGCGTGGGGCGCCGCGTGGGGCGCCGCGTGGGGCGCCGCGCCGGCGGAGCGGACCACGCCCGGGCCGCCATCTCCCGCAGCGTGTCGCCCGTCGCGGTCCACTTGGTGATGCGCGCCTCGAACTTGCCGTAGGCGACGCGCACCGGCTCAACGCGCTCTATCAGCTCGGCAAGGACCTCACGCCGGGCGGCCGTGCTCACGCGCTCGCTGCGCAGCAGCTCGCCCCACGCCCCCGCCCTGGCCATCGCCTCATCGCACGACATCTCCGCCGGCGCCGGCCCGTCTCGCAGAGCAGCGCGTTCGCGCTCGCGCTGGGCCAGGGCCGCGCGCCACGGGCCAACCAGGGCGTCGTGCTCGGCCTGATCGATCTCTTCGTCGTACAGGTCCTCACGCGCCTTCCTGATCCGCGTGCGCAGCCTGGCGATCTCCGCATCAAGCTGATTGGCGCGCTCCGCGACCGGCGAAACCGGCGTCTGGAGTTCGTCCATCGCCTCGCGAATGGCCTCCTCCAGGTCCGGATCGGCAGCGGCGTCGAGCACCGCGCCCACTTGAGCGAGCACCTGTGCGTCGATTTGCTCCATCGTGACCCCGTAGTAGCAGCGCCGCGCGGCGGCGGCGCCGCCCACTATGGACGAGACGCAGCGGTAGCGCCGGCGTTGGCCCCTCCCGTTGCGCCCGCTCCGACCGTTGACGAACCCATTCATCCGGGAGTCGCCGCACAGGGGGCAACGCAAGAACCCGGTGAGAAGGTAGTTTCCGCTCGCCTGGCGGGGGATCGCCTGGTGGCTATCGAGGCGCTCCTGCACGCGCCGCCACTGGTCGTCGCCGACGAGCGCCGGCCAGCGACCCACGGGGAGCGCCAGGACGGCATCGGCCGTATTCACGTTGGGATCGCGCGTGTAGCGGCCGACGTAGAGCGGGTTCCGCAGCACCTTGAGCAGCGCGGACCGGCCGAGCACGCGCGGGATACGCTCACCCGCGATCTTCCGGTGGGGCGTAGTTCCTTTCGCCTCTTCCGAGAGTGTGGCGGCCCACCGGGCCAGCGAGCCAACCGTCTCGCCGTCGGCCGCGCGCCTGAACAGCTTCCCGACGTAGGGCGCCTCGACCGGGTTGACATCCAGGATGCGCCGCACGCCCTTGCTGATCTTGTAGGCGGCCTCTTCCTCGACCGTGCGGGGAAGGCGCAGCTCGTAGCCCCACGCGGTGGCACCGGCGGGGGCGAGACCGTGCTCGGCGGCGATGCGCTTGCTTGCGGTCACGCGGACGGAGAGTTTCTCGGTCTCCTTCGCCGCCTGCCAGCCCTTGAGCATCGCGCTGTCGTCGTCGAGCTGTCCGCCGTCGCGCGTGTAGTGGAGCTGCACGCCCATGAGGCGCAGCGCCTTGCGCATCGTGAACAGCTCGGCCAGGTCGCGCCCCGTGCGGTCGAGCGCCGCCGCGACGACGACCACCTGGCGGCCCTGCTTGCGGAGGAAGCGCACCTGGTCGAGCATCCGCCGGTAGTCCGGACGGTCATCGCGCGTGCCCTGCAGCGTGTCCCGGAACACTTCGCCCGGCTCCCACCCGTGCTGGCGGATGTAGGCGGCGACCTCTTTGGCCTGCGCCTCGGGACTGAACCCCCTGTCCTGCTTCTTGGTGCTGACCCGCAGGTACCCCAGGGCCAGGACCTCAAGCGGATCGGCCGGCCCTTCCTGCGCCGCCTTCCGTGCGAACCACCTGCTCGCCATCGAGTGCGCCTCCCGGAACTTAGGTGTATTGTACACTACATGCTGCTGCGTGACTTCAGCCACCAGGCGCTGTGGGTGAACACGGACATGTTCGCGAAGGAGGGGATCAGTCCGCCGAGTGGGGACTACCTCAGTACGACGGGTGGGTGGACGTTCGACCAGTTCGTGGAGGCGGCGCGGCGCTTAACGAAGTTCGAGGGTGGGGCGCGGGCGTCGCAGTACGGGTTCATCGTGAACACGGGGGTGACGGGCGGGTACGGGCAGTTCGTGTGGGGCAACGGGGCGGAGCTGTTCGACAAGGATTTCAAGAAGTGCCTGGCGGACGACGAGCGGGTGGTGGAGGCGCTGCAGCTGATGGTGGACATGCGATCGAAGCAGCGCGTCGCGCCGGACGCGGCGGCGCTGACGGAGATGCGGAACGCGGGGCTGAACACGGGGGCGCAGCAGCTGTTCTTCGAGAACCAGGTGGCGATGGCGATCTTCCCGGTGGCGCGGATCGGGGAGGCGCGGACGCAGGCGAAGGGGAAGTGGGACCTGGCGGTGGCGCCGCAGGGGGCGCCGGGCAAGGGGAAGCGGCTGACGACGGGGGGCGGGGTGGGCTGGTACCAGGTGAAGAAGTTCCCGCACCAGGAGGAGGCGTGGGCGGTGATGCAGCACCTGACGAGCGCGGAGACGCACCTGTTCCTGGCGGACGTGCGCATCCCAGGGCGGAAGAGCGTGCTGGACACGTGGCTGGCGCAGAATCCGAGCGAGCCGCCGAAGAGCCGCGCGGTGGCGAAGACGGGGCAACAGGCGCTGCACATCCGGCCGACGTTCCCGCTGTGGGACCGGATCGAGCGGGAGGTGTTCACGCCGCTGCTGGCGCCGCTGTGGGACAACAAGGCGACGGCGCGCGACGTGTCGCGCGAGATCACGGCGCAGGCGAACAGGATTTTGGCGGGGAGCTAGGAAGCTAGAGGACTGCGGTTCCCGTCCACGCGCGCGATCTGTGTGGCGAGGTGGGAGGCGATCTGGTGGGCGAAGGTGAGCTGGGCGTCCTTCAGCGCGTCGGGGAGGGGGTGGAAGGAGTTGTGGACCTCAAGGGAGATGGGGCCGCGGTAGGCGGCGTCGCTTAGCGCTGCGGTCAGGTCGGCCCAGTTGATGGTGCCGGTGAAGGGGAGGGTGTGCTCGTCGGCGCGGCCGTGGTTGTCGTGGATGTGGGTGACCTTCAGTCGGTGGCCGAGCAGGCGGAGGGCGGCGGGGTGATCGAGGCCCTGGACGTGGCCGTGGCCGGTGTCCCAGCAGACGCCGGCGCGTGGGGTGTCGAGCGCGTCGACGAGCTGGGCGAGCTCCTCGGGGATGGCGCCGAATTGCTTGCGCGGGCGGGCGTCCGAGGGGGAGCCGTCGTGGCAGTCTTCGACGGCGACGCCGAGGGTGTCGGAGCCGGACTCGTCGAGCAGGCGACGGACGAAGGCGACGTTGCGGTCGAGCAGGTCTTTACGGTGGGCGGTGTCGAAGGGGCCGGGTGTGGTGCCGGGGTGGAAGACGATCCAGGGAGTGCCGACGATGGCGGCGGTGCGCATCGAGCGGTCGCTGAGGGCGAGGAGCGGCTCGGTATCCGCAGAGGTGGCGAACGGGTTGAAGATGGGGCCATGCATCTGGCCGAAGGTGACTCCCTCGCGCTCGGCGACGTCGCGGACGTGGTGCGCCCAGGCTTCCTCCTCGGGCCAGGACTGGTGGAGAAGCTGGCGGCGGACGTAGTCGCAGTAGTTGAAGTCGAAGGTGCGAAAGCCGGCGGCGGCGCAGCGGCGGATAGCTTCGTCTATCGGGCGCGAAGCGAGGACGTTGAGCGAGGTGGAGACAGGGAGCGGCACACGGGGAGGTTAGCCGGTGGCAGAGCTCTCCGGGAACAGCGTTGCGATGGCATCCAGCTGGTCGGGGCTGCCTTCGATGCGGAGGCGGATCACGCCGTCGGCGGGCTTGAGGTGCCAGCCGAGCTCGGCGCAGCACTGGCGCTCGGCGTCGACGACGAGGGTGAGCGTGTCGGCGAAGGCGGGGTCGAAGTCGGCGACGAGGGCGCCGGGCTCACGGCGCATCGCGCGGAGCGCGGGCAGCACGTCATCGAAGTGCGGCGCGCCCCGGGGGCGGGCGGAGATGTCGCAGGCGAGGGTGTCGAGGAGCTGCGGATCGTAGTCGCGCGGCGTCTCGGCGCTCATGTCACCAAGAGTACGACGAACGGCAAGGAGGACTGCTCAGGCGTTCCCGGGCCAGTCGTCGAAGACGTCAGCGGGACGCTCGGCGACGACGGTGGGGAGGTAGAGGGCGGCGTCGCCTTCGACGAGTCGGCCGTCGGAGAGGAGGAGCTGGTTGGGGGTCTGGCCGGCGATGCGCTTTGGGAAGCGCTCGGCGAGGTCGGCGCGCTCGCGCTCGGCGCGGTCCTGCACGTCGCGGAAGTCAAAGCCGTCGAGGCAGGCGGCGCGCAGCTCGGCAAGGAGCGCGGCGTGGGCAGGGTCACGCGCCAGGTCGTGCTGTTCGTCGGGGTCGCGAACGACGTCGAAGAGCAGGTCGGGCGAGTCGGGGTCGGCGAAGGTGACGAACTTGTGGTCGCCACGGCGGAGCATGCGCCAGGCTTGTTGCCCGAGGACGGACTGGGAGATGACGGGCTTGCGTGCGGGGGTGGGGTCGCCCGAACGGATGGCGCCGGAGAGATCGACGCCGTCGACACCGTCCGGGACGGGGACGCCGGTGAGACCGCAGAGCGTGGGGAAGAGATCGGCCAGGCTGACGGGGGTCTGGACGCGGAGGGCGGGGGAGTCGCCGCGGCGCTGCTCGGGGGTCTGAACGATGAACGGGACGTGGGCGGCGGCCTCGTGGTAGGTGTTCTTGTAGAAGAGGCCGTGCTCGCCGCCCATCTCGCCGTGGTCGGTGGTGTAGACGACGATGGAGTTGTCGAGCAGGCCGTCGCGCTCGAGGGTGGAGAGGAAGTCGCCGAGGATCTCGTCGAGGTACTCGACGCAGGCCATGTAGGCGGCGCGGGCACGGTGGATCTCTTCCTGGGTCACGTCTTCGGTCTGGAAGCGCTTGCGGTGGCCGACGTGAAAGGCGTGGTTGGCAGCGTCGCCGGTGCGGCCGACGCGGGGCGGCGTGGCGCCTTCCGGCCAGAAGCGATCCCAGTAGCGGCGCGGGGCGGTCCAGGGGAAGTGGGGGCGACTGAAGGAGGTACACAGGAGCCAGGGCTGGTCGGGTGAGCGGTGGCGCTGCTCGCGCAGGAGGGCGACGGCCTCGCGGGCGACGATCTGCTCCTGGAGGAAGGATTCGGGGAGGCTCATGGGGCCGGCGAGGCGGATGCGGCGCATCATCCCGCCGCGGCGCCTGCCTTCGCCGCGCTCACGGGGCGCACCGGCTTCGACGCCCGCGCCGCCGCGCGGGGCGGGGGCGGCGGCCTCGTATTCGTCCAGAGGATCGGGCTGGTGGCCGGCGTTGACGGTCGCGTAGTCGCCGTAGGGGCGCAGGCGGAAGCCGTTGAACTGGCGCGAGCCGCCGAAGTGCATCTTGCCGATGAGGGCGGTCTGGTAGCCGGCGTGGGCGGCGAGGTGGCCGGGCAGCGTGGGGAGGTCGGGCGGGAAGATGGCGTTGTTGCTCCAGGCGCCGCACTTCTCCTGGTCGCGCCCGGTGAGCATGCAGATGCGCGAGGGCGTGCAGAGGGGCATCTGGCAGTAGGCGTTCTCGAAGAAGGTGCCGCGGCGGGCCAGGCCGTCGAGCACAGGAGTACGGACGGGCTCGCCGCCCTCTTCGTGGCTGAGGAAGCTGAGGTAGCGGAAGGCGTGCTCGTCACTGAGGAGGAAGAGGACGTTGGGCGGGGCGGTGGATGGGGCCATGGGACGCTAGGATACGCGCGTGCGGGGGACCAAGATCGAGGCGGGGATCTTCGACGTGGGCGGCGTGCTGATCACGAACCAGATGGCGCACGTGTGGCGTGACGTGCTGGAGACGCTGCAGCTGGACGAGCCGACGTTCCGCGCGGCGTGGAGGGAGATGGGGATCCTGTTGGGCAACGGGCAGATCGAGGAGGACGAGTTCTGGCGACGCTTTGTGGAGCGGACGGGGGCGAAGGGGGCGCTGCCGGAGGAGTCGCTGTTTGTGCGCGAATACGGCAAGCGGTGGGAAGTGCAGCAGCCGGTGCTGGACCTGGTGGGGCGGCTGAAGGAGCGGGGGCTTAAGACGGCGGTGCTGTCGAACACGATCGCGACGCACGTGGGGCACAACCGCGCGCGCAAGCTGTACGACCCGTTCGACGTGCAGGTGTTCTCCAACGAGGTGGGGATCAGCAAGCCCGATCCGGCGATCTACCGGCGCTGCCTCGAGCTGCTGGATCTGTCGGAGCGGCCGGAGGCGGCGTTCTTCGTGGACGATCTGGAGGGGAACGTGGTGGCCGCGCGCGAGGTGGGGCTGAACGGGATTCTGTTCACGGGCGCGGCGCAGCTGTACGAGGACGTGCGCTGCCTGGGCGTGGACGTCTAGGCAGATTGAGTCGGGTCTAGTCGGGGACGAAGGCGAGCTCGGCGCGGGCGCGGGCGCGGCCGAACCAGCGGAGCGCGCGGAGGGCCTCGAGCGTGGCGTGGACGTCGCGCGCGGGGCCATCGTCGCTGGGCCAGCGGCCGTCGGGGTGCTGGAGGCGCCCGAGGCGCTGGACGGCGCCGCGCACGGTGGGGTGGTGGGCGGGGACGCCGGCGGCGGCGAGGGTGGTGAGCAGCCAGGCGAGACCGCTGGCGGAGGCATCGGCGGACAGCGCCAGGCGCAGGCGCGCGAGGACACGGTCCGCCGCGAGGGGGCGACGCATGCGGTGGAACAGTCCGGCAGCGAGCCAGTGGGTGTGGGGGAAGCCAGGGAGCCGGCCGTCCTCGGCGAGGTCGCGCTCGAGCGCGTCGGCGGCGGCGGCCGCGGGGTCGGCGTAGGCCGCGCCGCCGAGGACGGCGAGCCAGTAGCCGCAGTTGGCGGTGAGGTAGAGAATGGCCGCGGGCTCACCGGCGGTGAGCCAGGGTGGGACCGACGCGATGGCGTCGTCCGGGGGCGCTTCTTCCCATGTGCCGTCGGGACGCTGGCGGCGGGCGATGAAGGCGAGCGCGCGGGCAACGCTGCGCTGCGGGTCGGTGGCGGGCGCAGCTGAATCGTCTACGCCGATGCCGAGCTGCTCGGCGAGAGTGAGGCGGAAGCAGGTGGCGTCGAGCCCGCTGTAGGTGGGGGCCCAGAAGGGCGCCCACCCGCCGTCGTCGCGCTGGCCGGCGAGGACGGCCTGGGCGACCGACTCGGGCGGGGTAGTGCCGGAAAGGAGGGCGCGCAGGCGGGCCTGCTCGGCGGGATCGCCGCGCGACTCGACGAACTCGATGGCGCGCGCGGTGTCGAGGAGGGATTCGGTCATGGGCGCGCCGCCACCGTCGGCGCGGTCGGCACCGTCGCGTCGCGTGCCACCATGGGGCGCGCATTGTACGCGGGTTCCAGATCCGCCGCCGACGCATAGCGCATCCGGCGGCTGCGGCGTCAGAGCGGTTCCTGGAACTGGAGCATGGCGGTGCGGAAGCCGGCGGGCCAGTCGATGTGGAAGGTGAAGGGGCGGTCCGGGGAGGCGAGGTCGACATGGACGACGGAAGCGCCGCCGTTCTGGTGGAGATGGAGCAGCGCCACGGTTCTGCGCGCCTGGCGCATCTTGTGGTTGCCGGAGGCGAGCGCGCCGGGGTTGACGAGGCGGACGCCGTCGTGGAGGACGTCGGTGGGGATGTGGGTGTGGCCGTAGACGACGATGGACGCACCGGCGCGATGGCCGAAGGCGGCGCGGCGGGCGAGCTTGGCGGTCCACGCGTCGTCCTTGCGGGACTCCATCTCCTGCGCCTGATCGGGGTGGTGGGCGTGGGTCAGGACGATGCGCTGGCCGGCGAAGTGGAGGAGCTGCTGGTAGGGCAGCTCGCGCTGCGTCTCGGGGAAGATCTCGTCGTTGCCGTGGACGGCGACGACGGGTGCGGTGCGGCCGAGCTCGTCCAACAGCTGGAGTCGGCCGACATCACCGGCGTGGAGGATCAGATCGACGTCACGGAAGATGTCGTGCACCACAGCGGGGAGCGCGTCGAGGCGGTCGCCGTAGTGGGTGTCGGAGATGAGGCCGAGGCAGGCGGCGACGTGGCCGGCGGCGAGAGTGGCGGGGCGGAGTGTCTCGCGGAGGGGCGGCACGAGGGCTGAAACGGTCCTTTCCAGCGGGCAGTAGTGTCGGACGATGCGGGCAGGGCCGGGTGTACGCTGGTGGGCACGTATGGAAATCGGAGTTGGGTTGGATCCGACGCTGCGGCTGTCGTGGGGGGAGCAGCGGGAGGTGGCGCGGGAGGCGGTGCGGCTGGGGTACGAGAGCGCGTGGACGCCGTCGGGGGCGACGTCGCGCGATGCGCTGCACGTCTGCGCGCAGTGGTCTCTGGCGACCGATCAGCAGCTGGGGACGGGG
Organism: Chloroflexota bacterium; assembly: GCA_035764305.1. Taxonomy (GTDB): domain Bacteria; phylum Chloroflexota; class UBA11872; order UBA12225; family UBA12225; genus DASTZM01. The sequence goes on from DASTZM010000809.1 coordinate 8,561, forward strand.
ATCTCGGTGGTGCCGGTGGCGCACTGGACGGTGCCGCAGCTGGCGGCGTCGGCGGGGACGGCGGGGGAGCTGAGCGGCGGGAAGTTCGCGCTGGGGATCGGGACGGGGGGCGCGTACACCGAGGGAGGGATGCGGGCGTACGGCATGTCGGCGCTGCCGCCGATCAGCCTGATGCGCGACTGGACGGTGACACTGCGCGGGCTGCTGGCGGGGGAGCGGGTGGACTATGAGGGAAAGACCGTCACGCTCAAGGGGGTGCAGCTGGGGTTCACGCCACCGCGCGTGCCGGTGTACATCGGGGCGTTAGGGCCGCAGATGCTGCGGCTGAGCGGCGAGGTGTCGGACGGCGCGGCGCTGAACTGGTGCTCGCCGGAGCAGATCGCGTGGAGCCGGCGGCGCATCGCGGAGGGGGCGAAGAAGGCGGGGCGCGATCCGGCCGAGGTGAAGGTGGTGGAGTACATCCGGGTGTGCGTCGACGAGGACGTGGAGCTGGCGCGGCGCACGCTGGCGAAGGCGACGCTGGGCTACGCGATGGCGCGGCCAGGGGCGCGCAAAGATCAGGGGTATCGCGCGCACTTCGCGCGGATGGGGTTCGACGGGGCGCTCACCGACCTGGAGAGCAAGCGGGAGCGGGGGGAGAAGGACGACGCGCTGGCGGAGGCGTTCCCGAAGGAGCTGCTGTCGCGTACGAGCGTGCTGGCGACGCCGAAGGACGCGGCGCGGGAGTTTCGGCGTCTGGCGGAGGGGCTGGACGTGGCGATCGTACGGATCGTGCCGGCGCGCACGGGCGCGCAGCACGTGCTGGACGTGATGCGCGCCTGCGCGCCGGGGGCGTAGCGCTTCGGTAGTGGCCTAG
>DASTZM010000810.1:0-10079 GCA_035764305.1 Chloroflexota bacterium
TGGCGCTGTTCGGCTACGTCTCCTTCTGGTCGATCGCGCAGGCCACCGAGACCGCGCTGCACGAGCGCCAGGAGCTGGCGGTGCTGATCGGCCACCAGCTGGACAGCCTGCTGGCGAGCGGGGTGGGGGGAGTCCCGGATCCCGCGTCGCTGTCGAGCGTGCTGCACGTGGGCGGAGAAGGAGACGTGCGCATGGACCGCGGACGGCTCGACGTGCAGGTGATCGACGCGCAGGGGACGGTGCTCGCGTCGTCGTCGCCGCCGCGCTCGCCGGTGGCGGCGCAGCACGCGCGCATCCTGGCGGATCTGATCGAGGGGCGGCAGTCGGGGGTGCGGACGCACGATCCGCCGGCGGGGGCGTCGTTCCCGGCGCACATCGTGGCGTACGCGCCGCTGTCGTACGCGGCCGGGCTGCAGACGTGGGGCGTCACGGTCGAGCAGACCGAGGACGTGGTGCTGGCGCTACCGAACAGGCTGCGCAACCGGATGCTGGCGGCGGGAGCACTCGCGCTGGTCGCCGCGACGACGCTGGCGTGGCTCGACACGCGGAGCGTGGTCAGGCCGCTGCGCACGGTGACCGCGGCCGCGCAGCGCATCGCCGGCGGCGATCTCTCCGTGGCACTGGGCGACGCCGGCGGAGGCCGTCGTGACGAGGTGGGGCGGCTGACCCGCGCGCTGGACACGATGCGCCGGCGGCTGGTGGACTCGCTGGCCGAGATCCGCGAGTGGAACCAGCAGCTCGAGCGTCGCGTGTCCGAGCGCACCGAGCAGCTGGCCGAAGCGAGCGTCCAGCAGCGCCGGCTGCTCAATAAGGTGATCTGGGCGCAGGAGGAGGAGCGCAAGCGCCTCGCCCGGGAGCTGCACGACGAAACCGTGCAGACTCTCTCGGGCCTCGCCATGATGCTCCAGGCGGTGGAGGACGGCCTGCCGATCACGCTGCGCCGCGAGCGCGAGCGCCTGGCGTGGGCGCGGGACCGCGCCGCCGCCGCCGCGGGCGAGATCCGCCAGATGATCCTGGACCTGCGCCCCTCGGTGCTCGACGACCTGGGCCTACTGCCGGCGGTGCAGTGGTACGCCGGCGAGCGCCTGCAGCCGCTCGGCATGCGCGTGACCTTCGCCGCCCCCGCCGCGCTGCCGGCGCTCCCGGCGGCGGTGCAGACTACCGCATTCAGGGTGCTGCAGGAGGCGATCGCCAACGCGGCGAAGCACTCGCGCGCGCGGCAGGTGGAGATCGCCATCCGCGTCACCGCGGGCGCGCTGACCGCCTCGGTGGCCGACGACGGCGTCGGGTTCGCGCCCAACGTGGTGCGCGCCGCGGCGGCGAACGGCGCGCGCGGCGCGGTCGACGTCGGCTACGCCGGGCTGGGGCTGCTCGGGATGGAGGAGCGGGTGGCGCTGCTGGGAGGAACACTGGACGTCAGCGCACGACCCGGTGCGGGCACGCGCGTGACGTTCGCGATCCCGCTCGACGCGGCCGAGGTGGAGGTCGAGACGCCAGCGGAAGAACGTGCGCTCCAGGAGGTGGCATGATCGCACTGACGGAGTGCCGGCCGGTGGCAGGTGAAGCGCCCGCGGGGCGCATCCGCGTGCTGATCGCGGACGACCATTCAATCGTGCGGGCGGGCGTGCGCATGCTGCTCGAGGCGCAGCCCGACATGGACGTGGTGGGCGAGGCGGCGGACGGGCGCGAGGCGCTGACCCTGGCCCGGCAGGTCCAGCCGGACGTGGTGCTGATGGACATCACGATGCCGCGCATGTCTGGTCTGGACGCGACGCGGGAGGTCCTGCGCGCGTCGCCGCGCACCAGGGTGCTCGTGCTCACGATGCACGGCACGGACGAGTACTTCTTCCGCCTCCTGGACGCGGGGGCGAGCGGCTACCTGCTGAAGGAGGGTGCGCCGGCGGACCTGGTTGCCGCGGTGCGGGCGGTGCACGCCGGCGGCGCCTTCATCCACCCGGCGCTCACCCGCCGCCTCCTGGGCGCCTACCTCGGGCACGCGGCGAACGCGGGGGAGGAGCAGGCGCTGCTCGAGCGGCTGAGCGAGCGCGAGCTCGACGTGCTGCGCCTGATCGCCGAGGGGTGCACCAGCCAGGAGATCGGCGACCGCCTCTTCCTGAGCGTCAACACCGTCCAGACCCACCGCCGGCACATCATGGAGAAGCTCAACCTCCACGACCGCAGCCAGCTCGTGCGCTACGCCATGCGCGCGGGGCTGATCAAACCGGACTCGGGCGGCGGTTCACCCAGCGCGAAGTAATCTCTGCCGCGATCCCGCGCGGGCCAATCACCTGCGCAGGTGATCCCAACCCACTCCCACGGGCCTAGACTGACGACACCAGGAGGTCATCCCGTGGGCATCCGTTTCCCATCCTTGACGCGCGCCGCAGTGCGGGCCGAGCCAGCCGAAGCCCCACCGGGCGAGCCCGCGGCGCCGGAGGCACCGGCGGCAACCCCGCCGGAGATCGAGCCGGTACCGCCGCCCGCAGGTTCTCCCAGCGCGGCCGATGAGGCGCCGGGGGAGGCGACGCGCCGGACGTTCCAGTCCTACCTTGCCGCCTCGCTGGCGTCCTTCACGGGGCTCGTCGTGGGGCTGCCGGTGGTGGGCTACCTGGCGGCGCCGCTGACACAGACGATCCGCGCGGCCTGGATCAGCCTGGGACGTGCCGACACGTTCCGCGCCGAGGAGCCCAGGATCGTGGCGGTCTCGGTGGATCGCGTCGACGGCTGGCGCCGCTCGAGTGAGGCGCGCACCGTATGGGTCCGCGCGCTGGGCGCCGGGCGTTTCAAGGCCTTCAATGGTCAGTGCACGCACCTGGGGTGTGCGTTCAGCTGGAAGACGCAGGGCGAGCACGCCGGGAAGTTCTTCTGCCCCTGCCACGACGGCGTCTACGACGCCGAGGGCAAGGTACTGGCGGGGCCGCCGCCGCGCGAGCTGGACACGCTCGAGACGCGCGTGGAGAACGGCGAGCTGCTGGTGCTCTACCAGGACTTCCAGCAGGGCATTTCCGAGAAGAAGCCGCTCTAGGGCGAGGAGGTCAACCACGCCATGCAGCTCCCCGCAGTCCTGCCGCGCCGGCCGGCGCCGGTCACGCCGCGGCCCACACCCCCCACCCCTTCAACGCCGGACCACGGCGGGCCGGAGGGGCACGCGCCGCGCGTCACGCGGACGGCCGCCGTCGCCGATTGGCTGGACGAGCGCCTCGCGTACCGCGGGTTCGTGCGCGCCATCTTCCTGCGCCGCGTCCCGGTGGGGCTCACCTGGTGGTACAGCCTCGGCGCCGCGACGCTGTTCGTGATCAGCATTCAGTTTGCGACCGGCGTCCTGCTGGCGATGAACTACGCCCCCACGCCCGACCAGGCGTACGACAGCGTGGCGTACGTCACGCGCCAGATGCCGTTCGGTTGGTTCGTGCGCGGCCTCCACCACTGGGGCGCCTCGGCCATGGTGGTGCTCGTCATCGCGCACATGGTCACCGCCTTCATTCTTGGCGCGCAGCGCTACCCGCGCGAGGTGACGTGGCTGGTGGGCGTGCTGCTGCTGCTCATCACGCTCGGCTTCGGCTTCACGGGCTATCTGCTGCCGTGGGACCAGAAGGCGTTCTGGGCGACCACCGTCGGCACGAACATCGCCGGTACGATCCCCGTGCTCGGCTCGTACGCCGTGCGGATCATGCGCGGCGGGACGCAGCTTGGCGCCGTCGCGCTCTCGCGCTTCTACGCGCTGCACGTGCTGGTGCTGCCGCTGTCGCTGGGCGCCTTCGCTCTCATCCACCTGGCGCTGGTGATCTACCACGGCGTGAGCGTGCCGCCCAAGCTGTGGAACCGCGGTCCGAAGGCACCGGCCGCCGGGTCGACGAACGGCACGGCGCGCATCGAGTACCTGGCGGCGTACCACGCCCACAAGGCGCGCGGACCGCGCTTCTGGCCCGAGGTGATCCTGCACGACCTCCGCCTCTCGGTGGTGATCGTGCTCGCGCTGGTGGCGCTGACCGTGGTCGTCGGCGCGCCGCTCGAGGACCGCGCGGATCCGAGCGACACGGCCTACATCCCGCGCCCGGAGTGGTACTTCCTGTGGCTGTTCGAGCTGCTCAAGTTCTTCCCCGGCCACCTCGAGTGGGTGGGCGCGGTCATCGTCCCTGGCCTGCTGGTCGGTCTGCTGATCCTTGCGCCGTTCATCTCGCGGGGCGCCGAACGCCGGCCGCTGCGCCGGCCGCTCGGCATGGCCACACTGACCATCCTACTGGGCGGCATCGCGTTCCTCACCTACCGGGGCGCCGCCTCGACACCACCGGCCAAGGTCGAGGAGCACGGCATCGTGCTCACCTCGGTCGAGCTTCGCGGCCGGCAGGTCATCGCCCAGCAGGGGTGCCAGTCCTGCCATGTGGTCAACGGGAAGGGCGACGCGCGGAAGGGGCCGCCGCTGGACGGCATCCGCGACCGGCTGACCCCGGCGGACATCCACTTCTACATGGAGCGGCCGGAGGCGATGAATCCCCACCCCTCGATGAAGCCGCTCATCCCGCCGCTGACGCACCAAGACGTGGACGCGATCACTCAATACCTGCTGACGCTCGAAGAAGGACGCGCCCCAAGCCCGCAGGAGGTGAAGAAGTGAGCACCGTCGTCCAGCCCCCAAAGAACGGCGAGATCGGTGCGGCCGGTGCGGCCGATGCGGCCGGTGCGCTCGTCCCTCCCCTTTCGCCGCGCAGCGCGCACCGGCGCGGCTTGGCAACGCTGGCCATCGGGGTGCTGGCTGGCCTCGCGGTTGCCGGATGCACCGCGGCGTGGCCCACGCGGAACGAGCTGGCGGCGGGGAGCCCCGCCAGCGGTCTCGTCTCGTGGATCAACGCGCTCCCGGTCGAGAGCAACCGGACCATCGCACCGGGCGAGCGCCCCGCGCTCGTGCTGACCAGCGAGAACCGGGGCAAGGTGCTGTTCGGCCGCTACTGCGACTCGTGCCACTACGGCGGCAACGAGAACATTGGCGCCAGCCTGCGCGCGCCGCAGTTCAAGCGCAGCTTCGCCACGCGCGAGAAGATCGCCGAGTTCGTGCGCAAGGGGGGGTTCGACATGCCGGCGTACTCCCGGACGTTCCTCTCGGACGCGGACCTCGACGCGATTGCCGGGTACGTGCTGTCGCTTCCCGAGGCGGGCCGCTGACAGCGTCACACACCACCAAGGTTCAGGAGTAAGAGATGAAGAAACGCTCGATCGTGATCGCGGCCCTCTCGGCGCCGCTGGCAGCCGCGTGCGGCGGCGAGGCCCAGAAAGCGGTGCCCACCACGATGCCAGCGGCCGCGCCGCCGGTGCAGCCGACGGCGGTGCCGATGGCGAACAAGATCATCTTGTTCGGGGACATGGCGCTCTTCGACAACGCGAGCAACCCCGAAAACTGCGTGCTCAAGAGCCGCTACCGGCGCGGGGAGGGCGTGGGGTTCCGCATGAGCGCCATCTACCCGCTGACCGGCGAGTTCGCCGAGACCGCGGAGCTGACCGTCAAGCTCGCCAACGGCGAGACCATCCCGATGCGCTGGCGCGGCACGGGCAACGACCCGCGCAAGTGGCTGTGGACCGCCAAGTGGGTCGTGCCCGAGACGGCTCCCATCGGCATCATGAAGTACACGGTCGACGCGAAGGACAAGGAAGGCCGCACGGGCAGCTTCGCCCCGTTCGACGTCCAGGCGTCGCAGCTCACGATCGTCGCGTAGGCCCGCCGCGCGTCGCCGCCGGTCTCACCAAACGTCGCACGTACGAGGAGGTACGTCAGTGAAAGCCAGCATCGGTATCCGCGTTGTCGCGCTTGTGGGTCTGGCGGCGCTCGTGGCGCTGTGGAGCCTTGCGGTCACGGCCACCTGGTCGCCGGCGCGCGGGCAGACGCTCATGCCCGCGATCCGGCTGCTCATCACGCCCGAGCAGGTGAAGGTGGGGCAGGAGGTCGTGGCGACGGCGCAGGGGTTGCCGCCGGGACGCACGCTCGACCTCTCGTGGGAGACGGTCGAAGGGGGCTGGGTGGTCGAGGAGTACTACTACTTCAAGGGAAAGAAGTACGTCGAATCGACGCTGCCGCTCGGCCGCTTCCGCGTCGGCGCCGACGGCCGACTGAACGCCCGCTTCGTCATCCCCGAGGACTGGGGCGGCGTCCACAACGTCGTCGCGCTTGAGGCGGGCCGACCCGTCGCTGAGGGAGCGGTCGACGTGGTGCAGAGCTTCGAGCTGTGGCCCTCGTCCGGGCCGATTGGCACGCCGATCGAGCTGCGCGTCAAGGGGCTCGGCTGGCGCACGATGGAGAGCACGTGGGTCGTCAACTGGGACAACAGCGTGGCCGGCTTCGTGTCGGCCGCCGGCACGCGGGGCAGCGCGACGGCGCGCTTCCGCGCCACCGGACCGATCGGCCCCCACATGGTCAAGGTCTACACCGGCTACATGGGGCAGGCCTACCTGAATCACGAGCAGGCACCCAACGCCTACCTGCCCCGGCCCGACTTCACGTTCTACACCACGCCGGGCGAGGCGCCGCCCACGATGTATGCCGAGCCGTACGCGCTCCAGCCGCTGCCCGCGAGCGTGCCGCCGCCCGGCGGCTGGTTCGGGATCAGCCCGACGCAGGGGACGGTCGGCTCCCAGGCCACGCTCCGCGGTGCCGGCTTCCCTGCCGGCGAGCCGCTGATCCTCGCCTGGCAGACGATGGTCGGTAGCCGCGTCTCGGGGAATGGCTTCGCGCCCGAGGAGACGATCCTCGGCCGCGTCCTCGCCGACGACCGCGGCGGACTGCTGGCCGCCGTCACCGTTCCGGAAGACCTCGGCGGGCGCCACGCGCTCATCGTCCGCCAGGGGGACGTCGAGCTGGCCCGCACCTACTTCGCGATCGAGACGAGCATCGTCGGCATGTCGCCCGCCGCCGGCCCCGCGGGCACGGTGGTCAGCATCCACCTCAAGGGCGTGGGCTGGACCGAGTACGACAACATCTACACCGCCACCTACGACAACAACTACATGGGGTATGCGTGCGGCTTCAACAGCCAGGGCGACGTGGTGATCAACTTCACCGCCTCCGGCGCCCCGGGTGTGCACGTCATCGACCTGTATCCCGGCATCTACCAGGGGCCGCCGGCGGGGCAGCAGCTGTACCGCATCCCGCAGCTGACCTACGCCGACGATCATCCGGGGAACATCATTCCGGCGCTGCGGTTCGCGTTCACGATCACCGAATGACCGGGTAAGCACGGACGTCTCCGGTCCTCCATGCTCGGGCGCGGCGGAACTTCTCCGCCGCGCCCGAGTGATTCCCGGGCACTCCGGGGAAAACCCGAGGCGCGCGGCACGGACGCGGCCTATCGTGGCGGCATGACTCGACAGATCGGTGTGCTTGACCCGGCGCCGGACGCCGGAGCGGCGGGGACGATGACGGACCGCGAGCGGGTGCTGGCGGTGATGGAGCGCCGGCCGGTCGATCGGATCCCATGGATCCCGCGGCTGCTCATCTGGCACACCGCGCGCCGCACGACGGGCACGATGCCGCCGGAGCTGGCAGGGATGACGCTGCGTGAGGTGGAGCGGGCGCTCGGCGTGGGGACCCCGGCGCGCGACGGGCGCGTGTTCCGGGTGGAGTACGACGGCGGCGTCGAGGTGCGGGTCGAGCGGGCGGGCAATGAATCGGTGCTCGAGTACCGCACGCCGGTGGGGACGGTGCGTCAGCGGCGGGTGCTGCCGGGGACTCTCGCGGCGGTGGGGATCGGCGAGTCGGAGGTGGACTACTTCCTGAAGGTGCCCGAGGACTACGACGCGCTCGACTATCTCGCCGAGCACACGCGGTACGTGCCGACGTACGACGCGTACCTGGCGTACGAGCGCGAGGTGGGCGACGACGGCTACCCGATGGTGTCGGCGGGGGACTGCCCGTTCCACCACTTCCTGCGCCAGCTGGCGGGCTACGAGCGGGGCTACCTCGAGCTGGCCGACCGGCCCGAGCGCGTGGAGCGGCTGGTGCGGGTGATGACGGACGTGGACCGCGAGCGGCTGTGGCCGGTGCTGGAACAGTCGCCGGCGCGGCTGCTGCTGCACGGGGTGCACCTGAGTTCGCAGATGACGCCGCCGCCGTACTTCCGGCGCTTCATCGCGCCGTACTACCGCGAACTGTCGGCGCGGCTGCACGCCGCGGACAGGTGGCTGGTGATGCACGCCGACAACGACACGCGGCTGATCCTGCCGGACCTGAAGGCGGCGGGCTTCGACCTGCTGGAGTGCTTCGCCACGGCGCCGCTCACACGCACGACGCTGGCAGAGGCGCGCGCGGTCTTGGGGACCGACGTCGCCATCTGGGGCGGCGTGCCGTCGGTGCTGCTGGAGCCCGACTCGACGCCGGAGGACGAGTTCGAGCGCTACATGCAGGAGCTGTTCGACGTGATCGCGCCGGGGGACGCGTTCATCCTGGGGGTGTCGGACAACGTGATGCCGGAGGCGGACATCACGCGCATCGCGCGCATCACGCGGCTGGTGGCGGAGCGTGGGCGCTACCCGGTGGCGCCGCGCGCGAGCACGCCGTAGAGGGGAGTGCCGACGGTGAGCGGCGCGAACTCGATCCGCGCGAAGCCGGCCTGGACCAGCTGGCCGTGGAGTGTCTGGCGGTCCGGAAGGGGGGCGCAGCCGGGCGTCGACCGCAGCACGAGATCGAACGCGGCCGCGTCGACGTCGCGGCCGCGGAACAGCGAGACCAGCGCGAGCGCGCCGCCCGGGGCCAGGTGCGCGCGCAGCGCCCGGAAGAGCGCCGGCCGCGCGGCCTCCGGGAAGTAGTAGACGTTGTTGTAGAGCGTGACGAGCGTGAAGGCGGGCGGCGTGGCAGGGCGCAGCGAGCGCGCGTCGGCCGCGACGACGCCGAAGCGTCGGGCGATGGACCACGCCTCGAGGTTGCGCCGCGCCTCCCGGGCGACGGTTGGGTCGATCTCGACGCCGATGCCCGTCAGCGCGGGGGCGGTGCGGGCGGCGTAGCTCAGGTAGACGCCGGAGCCGCAACCGACCTCGAGCACGCGCGGCCGGTCGGGCGCGGCGGCCGCCGCCGCCCGCGCCGCGCGCTGCGCGAAAGACCCGATCAGCGGCTCGAGCGCGCGCGACGACTGGGCGATGGTGGGGCCGAAGCGGGCGAGGTAGTCTTCGGCCGGCTGGCCCCGTAATCCGCGCGGCAGCCAGCCGAAGACGCTGCCGTGGTAGGCCACCCACTCGCGCACCAGAGCCGCGAGCGGACCGTCCGGATCGGCGGCGAGCGCGCGGCTGCGCCGCCCCCGGAGGCGGTAGCGGCCGTCCGCAACCGCCAGCTCGCCGAGCGCAACTCCGAGATCGAGCAGCGCCACGACGAGATCGCCGCGCGTGGCGCCAGCGGCGGCGGCGACCTGGTGGGGCGAGGACGGCGCGCGCAGCGCGGGCAGGAGGCCGATCTCGAGCGCGGCCTTCAGGAACGAGACGCGGTAGAACCCGCGCGCGTCACGCTGCAGCGCCAGTCCGGTCCACAGGGCAGCGCGTCGCTGCGGCTCGAGAAGCAGTGCGAGCGCTCCGGCGCGCGGGAGACGCTCGGCGCGCCTCGCGTCAGCCCGCATGGGCGCCCTCGGCGGTCCGCCGGATCGGGTAGGCGCCGTGGCGCGCGACGGCGTCGTACATCGCCACGATGTTCTCGGGGGGCACGTTGGCCTGGACGTTGTGGACGGGGCAGAAGACGAAGCCGCCGCCGGGCGCGAAGATCTCGATCCGCTCGCGCACGTGGTCGGCCACCGCCGCGGGGGTCTCGCGCCAGAGCACGTGCTGCGTGTCGCACCCCCCACCCCAGAAGACGATGCGGCCGCCGAACTCGTCCTTCAGCCGGTGGGGATCCATGTTGGCGGCGGAGGTCTGCACGGGGTTGAGGCAGTCCAGGCCGGCATCGATCAGGCCGGGGATGAAGCGGTAGAGCGAGCCGCACGAGTGCAGGAAGCTCTTCATGCGCGAGTGGGCGCGCATCCAGCCGCAGACGCGCGCATAGGCGGGCTGGACCACCTCCATGAACGTGTCCAGGCGGAATTGCTCGCCCTTCTGGGTGCCCATGTCGTCGGCGG
>DASTZM010000811.1:0-3829 GCA_035764305.1 Chloroflexota bacterium
AGCGCGTCCGGGCGCATACGCTCCCGCCGCGCTCTTGCTAATCGCAGCGGGGCTGGTCTCGACAGTGGCGGCGGATTACCCACGCCTCGCGCTGCGCGAGCTCCGCACGCTCGTGGTCGAGCCCGCGCTCTTTGCGCTCGCGGCCCGGAGTGCGCTGCGCGGCCCACGCGACGGCCTGCTCCTGGCCGCCTGGTTCCTCGTCGGCGCCGCCGCCGCCTCTACCCTTGCTCTCGTCCAGACCGTCAGGGGACAAGGACTCGTCGCTGCGGAAGGCGTCGCCCGCGCCGCCGCGCTCTACCGCAGCCCAAACAACCTCGCCCTGCTGCTCGACCGCGCGTTGCCGCTCGCCGCGGCAGGCGCGATCCTACTCTCGCGGCCGGCCCGCTGGTTCTTCGTCGTCGCCGCGGCGCTCTGCGCCGCGGCGCTCTTCTTCTCCTTTTCGCGCGGCGCCTGGCTTGCGACCGGCCTCTCGCTCGCCATCATCGCCGCCCCGGCCATGCGCCACCAGTTCCGGCGCCACACCAGACTGGCCACCCTGGCCGCCGTGCTTGTGCCAACGGCCCTGGCCGGCGCCGCGGTGCTCGCGCTGCGCGTCGAGCGCTTCCGATCGCTCTTCAGCGCCGCCGGCACTGGCTTCCTGCGCGTCCACCTCTGGACCGCCTCGGTCCGCATGGCGCTCGACCACGCGCTGCTCGGTGTCGGCCTCGACCAGTTTCTGTATCACTACCCGCGCTACATGCTCCCCGAGGCGTGGCGCGAGCCGAATCTCTCCCATCCCCACCAGCTCGTGCTCGACTTCTGGCTGCGGCTCGGCCTGCTCGGCCTGGCAGCGCTTCTTGCCATGTGCGTCACGTTTGTGCGTCAGCAGCGCTATCACCTCCACACACCGGCGGCCCGGGCCCTGGGTCGGGGCGCACTCGGCGCGGCCGTGGCACTCGTCACCCACGGCCTAGTCGACAACTCGTACTTCCTGATCGACCTGGCCTATGCCACGTGGATCGTCCTGTTGCTCTCCGAGCTCGCAATCGAGCGCGAGCCGCGTCGCGCTCAGGTAGTCCCGTGGCAGCACTGATCGCCCCGGCGGGAGTCCCTGCGCACGCCCCCGAGGCCCGCGAGGCGCCGTCTCCGTGGCTGATGGTCCTGCCGCTCGGCGTGACCCTCGCTCTGCTTCCACCCGTGTTCATCGGGCCGCTCGTCTTTGCCGTGGCTGGCGTCACGGTGCTGCTGACGCGACCTCGCTGGGCGCTCTACCTGTTGGCGCTCACCGTTCCCTACCAGGGGCTGTTCGACCTGCGCTACGAGGACGTCAGCGTCTCTGTGACCGAAGGCGTCGTCCTGCTGCTCGTCGTGGCGTGGGGCACGCTCCTTCTCTCGCGCCGCGTGCGCCCCCTCCAGATGTCGCCGCTCCTTTCCTCCATCGCTGCCCTGCTCGTCTCTTTCGCGCTGACGGTCTTCGTCGCACCCAATCTCAATCTGGCGGCGAAGGAGATGCTCAAGTGGGTCGAGCTCGCCGCGGTTTTCGTTGCTGGCACCAGCCTGATCGAGACGCCCCGCCAGCGCCGCACGCTCCTCGCCTGGCTGCTCGGCTCCGCCACTTCCCAGGCCGTCGTGGGCCTTGCGCAGTCGTTTCTGCGTCAAGGCCCAGAGCACTTCATGATCGGCGGGCTCATCATGCGCGCGTACGGAACATTCGAGCAGCCCAACCCCTTCGGCGGATACATGGGCCTTACCGTGCCGCTTGCCCTCTCGCTCGCTGCCTTCGGGCTCCCCGCCGGCCGTGCACGGCGTGCCGTCGTCGTCGTCGTCGCGCTCACTGGCACCGCGCTCGCCCTCACGCTCTCGCGCGGTGCGTGGACCGCTCAGGTCGTCGCGCTCGGCGTGATGCTCAGCCTCTCCAGTGTCCGTGCCAGGCAGGCGCTCGCCGGCGGCTCGGTCGCCGCCGCGCTCTCACTGGTCGTTCTCTGGCCGCTCCTGCCGGCCGAAGTTACCGAGCGCATCAGCAGCATTGTCGTCAGTGCAGTCGATCTTGGGGCAGTCAAGGACGCGGTCGTCACGCCGGAGAACTGGGCGGTGCTCGAGCGCCTGTCCCAGTGGTACGCCGGCTGGACGATGTTTCTGGACAATCCAATCCTCGGGGTAGGGATCGGTAACTACAACGCGGCGTATGAGGAGTACCGGCTCGATCAGTGGCCCGTGGCGCTCGGCCACGCCCACAATCACTACCTCACCATCGCGGCCGAGTCGGGCTTCCTCGGCTTTCTTGCCTACGTCTTCTTCTGGGTCGTCGTCTTCCGCGCGTGCGCGGAGGCCATCCGCCGCGCCCCGGGGAAGCTCGAGCGCGCGGTGGTAGTTGGTATTCTGTCGTCCTTCACCGCCTTCGCGACCCATAACCTGTTCGACGTCTTGTTCGTCCACGGAATGGGCGTCACGCTCGGCCTGCTCCTAACTCTCCTCCACGGTGCGCCGTACGGCCTCTCAGAACGCAGTCCCGCCCACCGCGCCGCCGTCGGCTGACGTCGAGGAGCGCGTCGACGACCGCGCCGTCAACCTCGGCTCGCGTTTCTTCAACCTGCGCACCGGCTTCTCATTCCTGCTCGGGATCGCCATTCTGGTCGCGCTCTTCCGCTACACCAACGTCGACCTCGGCGACATCGCAGCCGAGATACGGCGCGTCGACGGCCGGCTCTACGCGCTCGCTATCGCGAGCTATGTGCTGACATTCCCGTTCCGCGGCGTGCGCTGGCAGCGGCTGCTCCGCAACGCCGGAGTGCGCCTCCCCGTCCTGCCGCTCACCGAGGTGATCTTCATCTCCTGGTTTGTGAACAGCGTCCTGCCCGGCAAGATCGGCGACATCTACCGCGGCTACATGATCAAGCGCGAGCACGGCGTCTCTCTCTCACGCACGGTGGGGACCGTTGTCGCCGAGCGTGTCGTCGACCTGCTCTGTCTCATCCTCGTACTCGGCGTAACCGGCACGCTCGTACTGCGCAGCCGCGTCTCGCCCGTCGTCGACGGCATCATCCACGCTGGCTGGATCGGCTTCGCCGTCCTCGTCGCCGGCATGATCGCGGCGTACTTCTTCGGCTCCCGGCTGGCCGCCTTCTTTCCCAACCGCGTGCAGGTGATCTACGAGCGCTTCGCCCACGGCACGTTCTCCTCCTTCACGCTCCGCTCCGCCCCCCTCCTCGTCCTACTCACGATCCTTGCCTGGTCCGCGGAGGCGGCGCGCCTCTACTTCGTCGTCAGCGCCCTCGACGTGCCGGGGATCGGCCCGCTCGCGGCCCTGTTCACTGTGGCGGCCATCTCGCTGTCGCTCATCGTCCCCACGCCGGGCGGCCTGGGCGGCGTCGAGGCCGCCTTCGTGCTTGTACTTGCCGTCTTCGGCGTCGACCGAAGCCTCGCCGTCGCCGTGGCCCTGCTCGACCGAGTCATCAGCTACTACAGCCTGATCATCTTCGGCTTTCCAGCCTTCATCCTGACCAAGCGCGGGCGGTGAAGCTCGCAGTCGACTACACCGCGGGCGTCCGCCAGCACGGCGGCGTTGGCCGTTACACGCGCTCTCTCGTCCGCGCCCTCGCCGATGCGCTTGCCGAAAGCCCAGGACGGCACTCTCAGACGCTGCTGTGGGCCGGTCCGCCTCGTATCCCACCCCCGACCGGCTGGCCCGCCACCCATACGCGTCGCCTGCCGCTGCCCGAGCGCTGGATGACCATTCTCTGGCAGCGCGTGCGATTCCCCCTTCCGGCCGACACACTCGCCGGTGGGGCAGACGTGTTCTACTCGCCTGACTTCACGCTCCCGCCCCTGGCGCGCGCCCGCGCCGCCGTCA
>DASTZM010000812.1:0-6065 GCA_035764305.1 Chloroflexota bacterium
GGGACCGGTGGGGATGGGCCCGACCTGATCCTGCTGGACATGCACATGCCGACGCTGGACGGCTGGGGCTTCGCGCGCGAGTACCGCATGCGTCCTGGGCCGCACGCGCCGATCCTGGTGATGCCGGCGGCCCCGGACGCGGCGCAGCGGGCCGCGGAGATAGCGGCGCACGCGGTGCTGCCGAAGCCCTTCGACATCGACCACGCGCTGGAGACGGTGCGCCAGTGCCTGACCGCGCCGCCGCACCACGGCGAGGGGTGAACGAGAAGGCGACTCGCGACGATCAGTGGCGCGCGAGTTCGATGGACGAGTTGATCTCAGCCGTCGGGCGGCCGGGCACCGGATACTGGATGTTGGCGCCGGGCGCATGTTGGCGCCGGGCGCATGTGGCGGCTGGTGAGAGAGGCACACCACCATGAACAGTGGCGGCGCGGAACGCGCGAACAGTCCTAATACGCCGGGCACCCCGAGCACGCATGGGGGCCATCACGGGCGCCCTAAACGCTACATCCAGCGGACAGGAGCGACCCCCGGCCGCACACCAGGAGCCGAGGCGTGGCCGGGACCGTCCGGGCGGCTGAGGAAGCCAGTGGCGTCACGCTCGGCAGCTCCCCGGGGTAGGAGCCGGACGGGGCTGCAATTCCTCTGGCGGCGATCGTCCGGCGGCGGCCCGCACCAGCCGTGGAAGCGGGCGCTCCGGCGAAGTAGTAGCCGCCGTTCGCCGATATGCCGGTCAGGCGCTACCGTGTTGAGCCAAGCGGGTGGCACGCCGTCTGCGCGGCGGGAGTGAGTACGACCTGTAGGCGCCCGTCAAGTCAGAAGGTGCACTCGTCACACGTCCCACTGTCAGAGTGATTGCACGAGACGTGGGAGCCATAGAAAGGAACGAAAGAGCATGGGGTTCTTGCAAAAGTTGTTCGGTGGTGGGAATGCGCCGGTGTCAGAGCCGATCACCCTCACGTTTCAGTGCGGGCACCAGGTAGAAAACGCCAAACCTCCGAAGATGAGCGCGGAAGACCGTGAGCGTGCACTAGTGCAAGCCAAACAAGTTCGCTGCTCCAAGTGTGCTCCCGACGTGTGGGCAAGGTACGAAACCCAAGGAGCACATCCTGAGCTTCGCAAGGCCTCCCAAAGGACGTGAGTCAGCCCCCACTACATCGTGGGTGCGGTGGAGCAGAAGTAGGCGCAGTGGCGGGACGAGGTGGTGGTCAAGGACGGCCCGGTCCTAGTTGCCCTTGCCGGTGACGAGGCCCTCCGCGGCGCGCCCGTCCTGGACGTCGGTCCGGTTCAGTCGCGAGATTTCCTCGCGGCGCCTGCCGGTCGCGAACAGCGTGCGCAGCAGCGCGCGGTCGCGCAGCAGCGTGAGCCGCACCTGCTCGCTCGCGCCTGGCGCCCGGGGCGAGCTCCTCCTGGTTGACGTAAGCCACGCTACGCGCGACCGCATCGTCCACGCGCGGCGTCTTGCAGGACTGCCGGCCGATCAGCTCGCGCAGCCCGTCCCTGGTGCGTCCCTCGGCGGCGAGCCGGCACACGTCGTGGCCTCTTTGCCGCTTAGTAGCGATACACTGGTTCCAGTCAGTATATCGCGCCCTATTGACAAGTCTAAGAAGGACCGGTTTGCTACTTTCTAGCGCAACCCCCATGGCATATGGGCGTTGTGCTGGTAACTGACAAGAGCCGCCGCCATGGAGCCGCACGAGTTCTTCGCCCGCCGAGCAGTCTTCCGCCGTACCGAGTTCGCCGCCGCGGCGCGGGCGGCGGGCAGCTCCCCGAAGACGATCGAGAACACGCTGGCCTACCACGTCCGCGCCGGCCATCTGCTGCGCGTGCGCCGCGGCGTCTACGCCGTCGTGCCGCCCGGCTTCGACCCCGGCACCGTGCCGCTCGATCCCCTGCTCGTCGCGTCGAAGCTGGAAGACGACGCCGTCATCGCCTACCACTCGGCGCTCGAGCTCCACGGCGTCGCCCACTCGGTGTTCCAGCACTTCACGTACTGCACCGGCAGGCACACGCGCCCGCTGCCGTTCCGCGGCCAGCTGTACCGGCCGCTCCCGTTCCCTAAGGCGCTGCGCGATGCGGGGAAGGAGCGCTTCGCCGTGGCCACTGCCGATCGGCGCGGGCAGGACGTCCGCGTCACCAGCCTGGAGCGCGCGCTGGTCGATGCGCTCGACCGGCCAAACGAGTGCGGTGGGTGGGAGGAAGTCTGGCGCTCGCTCGAGTCGGTGTCCTACTTCGACCTCGGCCTCGTCGCCGAGTACGCGCTGCTGCTGCGCAGCGTGACCCTCAACGCGAAGGTGGGCTTCTTCCTGGACCGCCACCGCGAGCGGCTGATGGTCGAGGACCGGCACCTCGAGCGCCTGCGCGAGCGGCTTCCGAGCAGCCCCCACTACCTGACCCACCCGGACCGCCGCCCGGGGCGCTACGTCGCGCGCTGGAACCTGGTCGTGCCGCCCGAGTTCCTGGCTGCCTCCTGGGACGAGGGGGAGGGCGAGTTTGGCGCCGGACTTGGCGCCGCGGACGGCGCCGCGGGCGCACGCGACAACACCCAGGTACCGGTGTGAGACTCTCGCCCGAGCGGCTGCTCGCCGAGGCGGAGGCGACGGGCTTCCGGTCCGAGCTGCTGGAGAAGACCATCCAGCTCCTCTCGCTGCTCGGGCAGCGGGACCAGCGCACGGACGTGTTCCCGGTGAGCCCCCTTTTGGGTGTTCCGTCACCGTGGCGCACGCGAGCCGTGCCTGTCAAGCCGGTATCGCTGCGGTGCGGGCCGCCGGGTGTCACCGTCGGGCACGGCCGCCGGGGACGAACCTCGCGCTCGTTTAGCGCTGGCTGCGGCCCAGCCCGGCTTCGCGCGCGAGGACGATGGCGTGTGCGCGGTCGGCGACCTGGAGCTTTGAGAAGAT
Source organism: Chloroflexota bacterium (assembly GCA_035764305.1). Taxonomy (GTDB): domain Bacteria; phylum Chloroflexota; class UBA11872; order UBA12225; family UBA12225; genus DASTZM01. The sequence goes on from DASTZM010000812.1 coordinate 2,901, forward strand.
CGTCGAGACGTGGTTGCGCACCGTCTTGGCGCTCAGCGCGAGTCGGTGCGCGATCTCCGGGTTAGCGAGCCCCTGCGCGATCAACTCCAGCACCTCGCGCTCACGCTCGGTCAGCTCCGGGAACGCCTGCGGCCCGCGCGGCAGCGCGGCGAAGAACCCCATCAGGCGCCGCGCGATTCCGGGGCTGAACAGCGCCTCACCCGCGGCAACGGCGCGCACGCCGCGCAGCAGCTCCTCCTGGTCGGCCCCCTTCAGGAGATAGCCCCGCGCCCCCGCGCGCATCGCGGCGAAGACCGAGTCGTCGTCGTCGAACATCGTCAGCACGATCACGCCCGTCTCGGGCGCCGCCTGCACGATCCGCCGCGTCGCACCGATGCCGTCCAGCCCGGGCATCTGCAGGTCCATCAGGATCACGTCGGGCCGCGCCGCCAGCGCCACTTCGACCGCTTCGTCGCCGGTCGCCGCTTCACCCACGACCTGCGTCTCGGGCACTGAGTCGAGCAGCGCGCGCACTCCGTCGCGGAAGAAGGGGTGGTCGTCCGCCACCAGGACGCGGATGGGGTCCTTCACGCGCTCACGCCCTCCGCCGCCGGGAGTGGGAGGCGCACCAGCACGCGCGTGCCGCCGCGCGCGCCGGGTTCGACCAGCCACGTACCGCCCAGCTCGGCCGCCCGCTCGCGGATCGACGCCAGTCCGACGCCCGCGCGCGCGTCGGGCGCAAACCCGACGCCGTCGTCGGCCACCTCCAGTTCGAGTGCGCCGTTGACGTCGAGCCGCACGTGGCACGTGCGCGCGCGGGCGTGCCGCACCACGTTCGTCATCCCCTCCCGCGCGATGCGGTACGCGGCGACCTCGACCGCCGCCGGCAGGGTGGGGAACGACTCGGGCGCCTCGAACGTCACGCGCAGGCCGCCGGCGCGGTCGCCGCCCGGCCCGGCGTAGCGCAGCGCGTGCTCGCGCAGCGCCGGCACGAGGCCGAACTGATCGAGCGCCGGCGGGCGCAGGTCGTACACGACGCGCCGGATGTCGGCCAGCGACGCCCGGACCTGCGCCTTGATTTCATCAATCTGCGCCGCGGCGGCATGGGGATCGTGCGCGATGAGGTTGCGCGCCGCGTCGAGCCTGAGCGTCAGACCGGCCAGCGACGGCCCCAGCCCGTCGTGCAGGTCGCGCCGGATGCGCCGGCGCTCCTCCTCGCGCGCTGTGACCAGGCGCTCGCGCGAGGCGCACAGGTCGGCCAACGTCTCTTCCAGCTGCTGCCCCAGGTGCGAGATGACGCGGTACGGGTCCTCGGGTTCGCCGTACAGCAGGCGGTTCACCGCGCGCTGCAGGCGCTCGCGCAGCGGCTGGAACAGGCTCGCCACGACGCCGGTCGCGACCAGCTCGATCACGAAGCCACCCTGGGCGCGGAAGACGATGCCCAGGTAGCCGACGACCAGCACGTAGAGCGCCACGACCGCGCCGGAGAGGGCGCCGTAGACCAGCGTGCGGTTGATCAGCCGGTCGATGTTGAACAGCCGGTGGCGCAGGATGCCAATGCCGATCGCCCCGCTCACGGCCACGAAGCCGGCGCACTGCGTCACCATGACCAGCGCCAGCACCGGGCGCGATCGCGCCATCGCGCCGCTCAGCATCGCGGCGACGAAGACCAGGGTGGTGCACGCGAACACGGTAAAGGCCCACAGGACCCACTTGATCTGCTGCCGCTCGGCCGCTCCGGCGGCGCGGTAGCGCAGCGCCGCGGAGGTGAAGGCCAGGGCGAGCGCCGCTCCGGCGGTCACGCTGAACGGACCGAGAGTCACGCCGAGCATCGGCGCGAGCGGCACGAGCGCCGGGACCGCGAACGGGTTCACTCCCAGACGGAGGGCGTAGTAGTCGCCGGGCGTGGACATCACGTGCAGGGCCGGGCCGACCAGACGCAGAGCGACCAGCACCGCCGCCGCGCGCGCCAGCCGTGGCGGGTGGACGCGCCCCGTGGGAAAGGTGAGGATCAGCCAGATCATCGCGGCCGGCACGACGCCGGAAGCCACCATCAACCCCAGCGCGTGCGCCGCCGGCACCGCGTCCGCGCCGAGGAACCTCCACCCGACCTGCGCGGCGATGAGGTTCAGTCCGATCAGCACGAGGCAGCGGCCCACCGCGTTCCCCGGCGCGCGCCACACGATGAGCGCCCCGACGCCAAGCAGCGACGGCGCGGCCAGGAACCCGGCAACCGCGCGGAGCGCCAGACCCTGGCCGGCGACGCCGGGGGCGTCCGGGTCCGCGGCGATGTTCAGCGCCAGCGCGACGAGTGCGACGCCGCCCGCCACGCTGAGTGCGCGGAAGAGATAGTCTGCCGGTGACGGCCCCGCCGGCGCTGCGGCCTCGGTCACGGCCCCACTATAGGGCCGCGCCCGCCGGGCGCGACCGGCGGGCGCCACGCTGGGCGCCGCGTCGTCCCGGCGGGCGCGTTCGTGCTCATGCCACTCGCGCCGCTGTACCTCTCACCCGCTGACGGTGATCGCGCCGTTCATCCACGGATGCAGCAGGCACAGGTACGCGTAGGTCCCGGCCGGTGCATCGAAGCGCAGCGCCCACGCGTTGCCGTAGGTCAGCAGGCCGGAGTGGGCGATGCCCGTGCCGGCGTACGCGTCACCCGATGGGCCGGCGACGCTGGCCGGGATCACCAGCAGCGGCGGGCCGGCCGGCTGCGGGCGCGGCTCGATCAGCGCCGGCGGCGTCCCACCCGACGTGAACGTGACCGTGTGCAGCTCGAACGGATCAGCCTGCGTCCAGATGACCGTGTCGCCGCGCCGGATGGTCTGGTTGCCGTTGATGAAGGCGAGCACGCTCGCGCCGTTCCCGTTGCCGGCGCCGGCGAGCGCCGTGCGCACGCTACCAGCGCTGACCGGGTGGATCGTGGACGGCAGCGCCTGCGCCTGCGCCTTGATCGCCCCAAGCGTCACCTGGCCGCGCGTCTTGGCTTGGGCCGGCGTCTCGGGCAGCGCCGCGTCGGCGGCGCGCACCTCGACCGCGCCGCGCATCCCGGGATGGAACAGGCAGACGTAGCCGAACGTGCCGGTCTTGGTGAACGTTACCGTCAGGACCGGCGGCGTGCCCGGCAACGCCTGGAGGACGTCGCCCGTGCTGATTTGGCTGGTGCCATCGAACGCGGCGCTGATCCCG
>DASTZM010000813.1:0-8786 GCA_035764305.1 Chloroflexota bacterium
GGCCGCGCTCCTGGCCAAGATGGCGAAGGAGATCGAGCAGGTCAGCTACTTCAAGATTGAAGTGCACGGCGCCGCCGAGAAGCTGCGCGACATGATCCGCCTGGGTGGGGAGGCCATCGAAGGGCCATGGGACGGCGAGGAGGCGATCACGCTCCTGGCCGACCTCGACGCCGGCGCGAGCGGCACGATGCCCAGTGCGGGGTATCCAGACCTGCTGCGCCCGATCTTCGACGCGTACGGCGCGGGGAAGCGCGACGAAGCGGTGCGGCTGTACGAGCGCGTCCTGCCGCTGATCAACTATGAGAACAAGCAGGTGGGCCTGCTGGGCTGCAAGGCACTACTAAAGGAAGGCGGGATCATCGCGTGCGAGGCGGCGCGCCATCCCGTCCCTCCGCTCACCGCGGAGTCGCGCGCCGGCTTCATCGAGATCGCGCGCCGGCTGGACGCGCACATCCTGCGCTGGGGGCGCTAGCGGGTACGCCCTCGGCGCTCCCTTAGGCTGACGATGGCGGCACTGGAACGGTTCAGGCTGGATGGGCAGGTTGCGCTCGTCACGGGCGCTACCGGCGGGCTGGGCAGCGCGATGTGCCGTGCCCTGGCCGAAGCCGGCGCGCACGTCGCACTGGCCGAGCTGCCGGACCGACTCGACGGCGCCATGACGCTGGCGCGTGAGCTGGAGCGCGAACACCGCGTCCGCGCCGCCGCCGTGCCCATCGACGTCACCGACGTGCGCGGCATCGAGCTGGGCGTCGCCGAAGCCGAGGCCGCGCTCGGGCCGCTCGACGTCACGGTCGCAAACGCAGGGATCGCGATCCGCAAGCCGTCGCTCGAGCTGACCGAGGAAGACTGGGACAAGGTGCTCGACGTGGACCTGAAGGGCGTCTTCTTCACGTGCAAGGCGGCGGGGCGCGGCATGGTGGCGCGCGGCCGGGGCAGCATCGTCTGCATCTCGTCGCAGAACGGCGTGGTGGGGATGGAAGAGCGCGCCGCCTACTGCGCGGCCAAGGCGGGGGTGGTGAACCTGGTCCGCGTGCTGGCGTTGGAGTGGGCGGGGAACGGCGTGCGCGTGAACGCCGTCGGCCCCACGTTCGTGCGTACCGCCCTCACGCAGCGCCCGCTGGACGATCCGGCGACGCGGGAGGGCATCCTGCGGCGCATCCCGCTTGGACGCCTTGGGACGGCAGAAGAGGTGGCCAACGCCGTGCTCTTTCTGGCGAGCCCCGCGGCGTCGCTCGTCACCGGCGCCTGCCTGCTGGCCGACGGCGGGTGGACCGCCGCCTAGCGGCTTCCTGGGCAGCCCTGCGGTGGGGCGCCTAGCGCACGCTAGCGCAAGATGAACAGGACCGCGGCCATAGCGCCGAACGTCAGCACGCTTGCGAAGATCATCCCGAGGCGCACGCGCATCTGCTCGCCCACGCGCATCTCGGCGGATGGACTCAGATGGCGGCGGATGGGGGTGGGGTAGGTCGTGGCCATGGACTGTTGTTACCTCCGGTGCAATGCACGCCGTGTGCCAGCTAGGTTGGGCGGGAGGCCAGAGTAAGCGGCGCGCCAGGGAGCGGTAGGTCACCCAACATCGCGTTCCGGCGCACGTCGAAGCGCCACAGCCGGTCTCCCAGCGCGTCGGCAACGTACAGCTTGCCGACCGGGCTGAGCGTCATCGAGAAGCAGCCGTCCGGCAGGCGCCAGTGGCGCACGTAGAGCGACGAGCCGGATGAAGACAGGTCGAGGCACGCCAGAGCGCGCGACCAGGGTCCGCTGGCGCTCGGCCCGCTGAGCAGGTACGCCCGGGTGCCGTCGCCGGTCACAGCAAACGTCGACGTCGGGGCGTCGAGCTGCCAGGTCGCGAGGACGTTGAGCTGTTCCGGATCGAGGGCGACGAGTGCGTAGCGGCGGTCCTGCGCCAGATACATGTGCTCCTCGCGCGCCGGGCCGGGCGTCACGGTGACGGCGTAGAGCGCCGCGTCGCCCGTCGTGCCGGCGCCGGGCGGCGGTGCGCTCAGCGCCAGATCGAGGACGGCCATCGCACCGGGGAGGTCGGCACGCCCGAGCACGGCGCCGCTGCGCGGGTCGACGGCGAGCAACTGGCCCTGCTGGCCAGGCGGCAGGAGGCCCGATTCTCCCCAGTCCCAGAGGGCGACGCACAATCGCTCTCCCGCGGGGTCGGCCTGCAGCGCGAGGATCGCCTCTCCAGGACGTCCAACGGCGAGCCGGCGCCGCACCTGACCGGTGCGCAGCTCGACGACCGCCACCTCGGGGGTGGACAGCGCGCCGCCGTCGGCGATCACGACGTACGCGTTACCGCGCGCGTCGGCGCTCATCCGCTGCGCCGCCTCAGGGAGCGGCACTCCTGTCCGGGTGGCCGTCGCACGCGCACCGTGGGAGAGCGAGAGCCAGCTCGTGCGGCGTGTGTTGCGCGCTGCCGGAGTCGCGCTCGCCTGGGGCGCCTTCTTCTCTTCGTCCTGCTGAATCAGCGCGACGGCCGGCGCCCGACTCACCAGGGGGATGACGGCGGCGTTGCCAGACGGCCCAACGGCGATCTGCGCCGGCGCGCCCTGGTCGCCGAACGCGCCGAGCGAGATCCGGCCCTGGACGCGATCGGACACGGCGTCAAGAATGGCGACCTCGCGCGCACGGCCCAGGCCGACGTAGACCTCGGATCGGCCGTCGCCGGTGCCGGTGCCAGGTATGGGGGCGGCGCAGGCACCCATGGCGAGCGCCCCCGCTCCCGCCAGAAGCCGCCGTCGGTCCATTTGCGGACCCCAAACGCACGATGTGGGCCGCACGCCCGCGGGTACCCAGGCGGCTTGCCGCTCCTGGGCGGACCCGTACCGTTTACGTGTGGTACTCTGGTAGCGAAGGTCTTGACTCGCGGCTATAGTGGCTAACTAGAGAGATGAGAGGCGCAACACCAGGAGGACGGAGAGGGGCGGCGAGCCGGCAGACGGGTCCGGGCGGGACTCGCGCCAGCGCGTCCCGGGCGGTCAAGGGCGGGGAAAAGGGAGGCGCCAAGAACGCGAGTAAGGCGGCCGTCAAGGCCGGCGCCCGGCCGGCGGGCAAGGGCGTGGCGGCACGGGCGTCTCGGGGCAGCGCCAAGCGCTCGGGCGGTTCAGCGGGGACGTCAGCCAAGGGCGGCGCCACCAAGAAGACCAGCCGGCCGGCACAGAAGTCGAGCGCGAAGGCGGCCCGGCCCGCCGGCAAGGCAACCCGCCCCGCTTCGAAGGCAACGCGGCCGGTGACAAAGGCGGCCTCGAAGGGCGCGGGGAAGACCGCCGCGAAAGCGACGCGGCCAGCGGCCAAGAAGGGCACGGCACCCAAGGCGGCGAAGGTCTCCACCCGCCCGGCGGCGAAGAGCGCGCCCAAGTCCGCGCCGAAGACGGCCGTGAAGTCGGCTCCCCGCAGGGCGGCGAAGAGCGGTGGCGCCAAGGCGAGTCGACCACCCGCCAAGACGACAACCCCCGCGGCGTCCGCCAAGCGCACATCCGGCCCGGCCGGCGGCGGCACCGCCGGCGCGACGGGGACCGGCGCGCGTCCCGGCCAGACAACCACGACCACCGGCACGCCCGGTACCCCGGAGACATCGGGCACCCCCGGTGGTCCGGGCGCAGCGCAGCCTTCGGCGCCTAGCGGCGCGACGGGCGGCGGTCGTTCCGGCTCGAGCCGCGGCGGGAACGGCGGCGCAGGCGGTTCAGGCGGTGCGGGCAGTCCCCCCGCGCAGTCGGGCGGCAGCTCCGCAGGACCCGCCTCGCCCGCCGGCAGCGTGACCGAGTCGCGCCCCGCGCCGAGCGCCCCGCCGCCGTCCCGGCCGACCACGCCGCCACCGGCGCAGCCGTCACAGCCCAACGCGCCCGCCGGGCCCGGCCAGCCCCCGGCCGGTGGACCGGGTGGCGGCGCCGGTGTTTCGGGGGCCCGCGCGGCGCCGCGCCAGCCGCTCCCCCTGCGAGACGAGGCGGCGCGCGTCAAGCTGGAGCTGGACCGTTCCAATGCCGTCCTGAAGCGCCTGCTGCGCGAGCTGGACGAGCGCGGCCCCAACGGTCCCGGCGTTCCCCAGCTCTGGGAATCGGTTCGCCAGGCGGCGACGGCGTCGGATCAGCTGATCCAGCGTCTGGACCGCATTCGCTCCGAGATCGCCTCCGGCGCGAGTTGATTCGCGGGCGCGTCGCGCTCTCTCCCTGCGGGACGTGGCGCTACCTGCTGGAGCGCGACTTCGGCGAGGGGAACGGAACGCTCAACTTCATCCTGCTCAACCCGAGCACGGCCGACGCGGTGCGCAACGATCCGACTGTCGCGCGGTGCGCCGGATACGCGCGCCGCTGGGGCTATCGGCGCCTCTTCGTCACCAACGTCTTTGCACTGCGCGCGACTGACCCCGCGGCGCTGCGCCGCGCCTCTGACCCGGTGGGGCCAGAGAACGACCGCTACCTACGACGCACCGCGCGACGCGCCGACCGCATCGTGTGCGGTTGGGGGATCCACGGCGCCCTGAACGGGCGTGAGGCCCAGGTGCTGGCGCTGCTCCGCATGCACGCGCTCGAGCATCTGGGCCTCACAAGGGCAGGGCAGCCGCGCCACCCGCTCTACCTGCGGGGTGACGCCACCCCGCAAGCGCTCCAGAAGTCTACGTGAACTTGGCGCCGCAGCTCCCGGCCGCCTGGTTGATCTGGTTGGCGACGTCGCGGAAGTAGGACGTCGGCTTTTCGCCCCGCGTCAGGACCGCCCCTAGCGCGTCGTTGAGCACGCGCTCGGCCTCCTGCTGGCAGAGGAAGACCTGGTCCACGGTCGGATAGGTCTGGTTGAGCGCGTCCTGAATCACCTTGAAGTTGAAGTTCGGAGACGACGACTGCAGCTTCGGCTTGACCGCATTCATCCAGGTGTCGAAGACGCTCTTGCGCGACGGGATGAGCAGCTCGCTGCTGGCCTGGTAGCCATAGAACTCCTTGCTGGCGAGGAACTGCAGAAAGGACCACGCCGCGTCCTTGGACTTGGTGTTCTTCCAGATGGCCTGCGCATCGGTCGTGATCAGCGTGTTGCGCCCGGCAGGTCCCTTGGGCATGTGCATGATGTTCCACTCATTGCCCTGTGCCATGCGCATCGCCACAGGGTTGAGCTTGTCCATGCCGTCCTCGAACGTCGCCAGCACGCCCTGACCGAAGCCGTCCTGCTGGCTGTTGGGCGTCCAGGTGCGCTTCGCGCCGTCGATTGGCGCGAAGCTGCGATCGGTGTAGAGCCGATCGTAGACCCACTGCATGCCCTGCTGCGCCGGCCCCTCGCCCAGCCCCGTCTTGGTCAGGTCCTTGGGATCGACGAAGTTGCCGCCAAAGGAACGCACGTGCCACTGGCGGTCGGCAATGGAGAGGTTGCCGAAGCCACCGTAGACCTGCTTGCCGCCCTGCTCGAAGGTCATCGCCTTCAGCGCGGTGGCATAGGTGTTGTGGTCCCAGGTGTCGTCGGGCTCCTTCTGCCCGCGGCTCTGGAAGAGCGTCTTGTTGTAGTACAGCATGAACAAGTTGACGTAGTTGGGGATGCCATAGCGGAAGCTAGTGGTAGGAACCACCATCCCGTCCCACTGCGTCTTGACGAAGTCCTGGACGTCGGCCGCGGGCATGCCCTTCACCAGGTCGTTGTGGTTCATCACGACGCCCTTGGCGGCGTACTGGACCATCAGGCGTCCCCAGCCGTACAGGATGTCCGGGCCACTGCCGGCGACGAGCGTCGTGATCGTCTTGTCGAAGTTGCCGGTGGAGGTCTGGTCGGCCTCGACTGTGATGTTGGGGTACTTCTTCTTGAACTCGCCCACTGCCCAGTCGGCGACCGCCTTGTAGGTGGCGGGGTCGCGCGCCTGCCAGACGATCTTGCCCGACGCCGCAGTCTGATCCGCCTGCCCCGACTGGCCGGAGCTGCCGCCTGCCTGGCCGCACGCCGCCAGCGCGATGAGCGCCGCGCCGCCAGCGCCGTTCCCGATCACGCGGCGCCGCGTGAATCCCATTCGTGTCATGTGGTCGATCCTCCCACGGTGATTATGACCCCCAAAAGTGGGGGTGCGGCTTACACGAGTAGAAGGGAGTGTCTCACTCGCCCAGGTACGCCGCGCGGACCTCGGGGTTTGCCAGCAGGCTCGCCGCGGTGTCGTGCAGGACGATGCTCCCCGTCTGGAGGACGTACCCCCGCGCCGCGACGGAGAGCGCGAGCTGCGCGTTCTGCTCGACCAGCATGATCGTGGTGCCCTGCTGGTTGATCTCGCGGATGGCGTCGAAGATCGTGTCGACCAGCACCGGGGCGAGACCCATCGACGGCTCGTCCAGGAGCAGCACCGATGGCGCGGCCATCAGGGCGCGGCCGATGGCAAGCATCTGCTGCTCGCCGCCAGAGAGCGTGCCGGCGCGCTGGCGCGCGCGCTCCTTCAGCCGCGGGAAGAGCGTGTAGACGCGGTCCCGGTCGCGCGCGATTCCGCCCCGGTCGCGCCGTGCAAAGGCGCCCATCTCGAGGTTCTCGCTCACCGTCAGCGCGGGGAAGACGCGCCGTCCCTCGGGCGACTGGCTGAGACCACGCTTGACGATCTGGTGTGGCTCGAGGCGGTCGATCCGCTTGCCGTCGAAGACCACCTCTCCCTGGCGCGGACGCAGCAGGCCGGAGATGGTCTTGAGCGTCGTGCTCTTGCCGGCGCCGTTGCTGCCGATCAGCGTGACGATCTCGCCGCGCCCGACCTCGACGCTCACGCCGCGCAGCGCCTGGATGGCGCCGTAGTAGGTGTGGACGTTGCGGACGGCGAGGACGACGTCGCTCGGCGAGGGCGTCACCCGGCAGCCTCCGCCGCGTGCCGGCGGCCGAGGTATGCCTCGACCACCTCGGGGTTGGACTGCACCTCCTGGGGCGAGCCCTCGGCGATCTTGCGGCCGTAGTTGAGCACGCTGACACGCTCCGAGATGCCCATCACAAGGCGCATGTCGTGCTCGATCAGGAGCACGGCGACGCCCAGCTCGTCGCGCAGGCGGCGGATCAGCACCATCATCCCGGCGGTCTCCTGCGGGTTCATTCCGGCCGTCGGCTCATCCAACAGGAGGAGCTGCGGCTCGGATGCGAGCGCGCGCGCCACCTCCAGCCGGCGCTGCATGCCATACGGCAGGTTCGCCGCCGACTCGGGCGCCAGGTGGGAGAGCTGGAGGAGCGCCAGCAGATCCATCGCCCTGCGGCGCGCGTCGCGCTCTTCGCGCACGAACCAGGGCGTGCGCACGATGGCGCCGAACGCACCCGACCGCAGACGCGGATGCATGCCCACCAGCACATTCTCGACGACCGTCATGTTGTGAAAGAGCCGGATGTTCTGGAAGGTCCGCGCGATGCCGCGCGCGGTGATCTGGTGGGGTTGGAGGCCGTGGATCGCGCGGTCATTGAACCGGATCGCGCCTGACGTGGGTGGGTAGAACCCGGCGATCATGTTGAACAACGTCGTCTTGCCGGCGCCGTTGGGACCGATTACGCTGACGATGCGTCCGGGCTCGACCGTCAGGTTCACGTCGTCGACTGCGGTCAGCCCGCCGAAGCGCTTGGTGACGCCGCGCACGTCGAGCAGCGGCTTGTCGAGCACGATCGGCTGCGATAAGGGCGGCGCGTCGACAACGTCGGTGCTCACGCGTTGCGCTCTTTCTCGCTGCCACGCGGCACCTTCGCGAACCGGCGGCGGCGCGCGGGCAAGATCCCCTGCGGTCGCAGAATCATCAGCAGCACAAGGCTGAGCCCGAACACCAGCAGGCGCAGGTTGAGCAGGTCGATCGAGCGCAGCCAGGTGCGCAGGTTGAACGCGAGGTCGACCGGCGCCGCGATTCCCGGCAGTGCGAGCTTGGTGCGGAAGCCGATCGTCGGATCGACCAGCGTGCTGAGCTGGCGCAGCCAGCCCGTGATCCGCTCGGCGAAGATGCGGTCGAACGAGCTGATGATCAGCCCGCCAAGGATGACGCCGTAGACGTTGCCCGTGCCGCCCAGGATGACCATGCATAGCACGAGGACGGAGATCGAGAAGTCGAACTGCCCGGGGTCGATGAACTGGAGGTACGCCGCGTAGATGGCGCCGGTGGAGCCCGAGAAGGAGGCGCCCAGCGCAAACGCGAGCAGCTTGGTGGTCACGGGGTTGATCCCCATGCTCACCGCCGCGATCTCGTCGTCGCGGATGGCGGCCCAGGCGCGCCCGAGGCGCGAGTCGCGCAGGCGCGTGATCCCGAAGATGGAAATCGCGCCGACGAGGACGATGAGGTAGTACCAGGGCAGCGCGCCCCACGGGATGCGCTGCCCGGCGATGACGCACGGGTCGATCCCAAACTGGCAGCCCAGCAGGTGCGGCCGGCCGATGGGGTTCATCCCCTTGGACCCCTGCGTCCACTTCTCGAGGTTGAGCACGACGCGGGGGACGATCTCGCCGAACCCCAGGGTGACGATGGCGAGGTAGTCGCCCCGCAGGCGCAACGTCGGCGCGCCGAGCACGACGCCGAACAGCGCGGCGATGATGACCGCCAGGATCATCGCCACCCAGAAGTCCTGAAGCCACTTGAAGGGTGAGCCGGCGGCGAGCTTGATCGGGCTGACCGGCGACGTCAGGAAGGCGGTGGTGTACGCGCCGATGGCGAAGAAGGCGGCGTAGCCCAGGTCGAGCAGGCCGGCGTAGCCGACGACGATGTTCAAGCCGAGGGCGAGCGTGACGAACAGCAGAATAGGGATGACCGCGCGCACCGACTGCCAGTTGAGCGCCTGATCGACGATCGGATAGAGCAGGACGACGGCGATCGCCGCGAAGA
>DASTZM010000814.1:0-3433 GCA_035764305.1 Chloroflexota bacterium
ACACTCGCCCCCATCACTCCATGCAACACCGCCAGTGCATGACACAACACACCCGCACCTCTACGGACAGCCTCTACCGTGCGAGCTGCCGCGGACACCACATTTGGGGCCTATCCCATTCTCGCAGGGAAGGCATCAGAAAGGCTTCACCTGCTCCGAAGGGCGGCCCTCCCGCTTCGGTTCGGTAACTCCCTTGGGGACGCCGCCCCGGAAGGCGTCGAACTCTCCGCGGGTCGGGACTGGGATTTCCAGTCCCGACTTTGTACGCTGCGCTGGTTCTCCCGGTCTAGTGAGTTTCCGCGCCGCCATGTTTCCTCCGGTCTAGCGCGCATCGTGCTTCCCCGCTCCCATCCCCTGACGGGCGCCGCCGACCGGGTCGACCGGGCGAACGAGCATCTCCAGGCGCTGTACGCGGAGGCCAGAGACTTCATCAAGCCGGAGACCTACCGCGTCGTCCCAATGCCGTACTTTCGCAAGGCCAAGGACCGAACGCTCACGCTCCGTGAAATGCGCTCCCGCGGCATCCCACTCGATGGCTTTGGCGTGCGTCGTCTGACGCGCAATCGGTTCGCCGTGCGCTACCTCATGTACGAGGACGCGAGTTGCCGGTTCTTCTGGAACACGCCGCCAGACGAACGGCGGTGGGGCATCGTCGTCGGGGAGGCCATCCAGAACCTGCGGATCGCGCTCGACTACGTTGCCTGCGAGCTCACGCTCGAGACGCGGCGGCGCTTGGGGAAACGCGCGCCCAAGGTCCGCGACGACAACATCGCCTTCCCCATCTTGCTGACACCCCACAGCACGAACGGCAAGACTGGGAAAGTCACCAAGGGTGGGGAGTGGAAGCGCGTCACACGAGGCCAGGGGGCGATTGCGGGAGTACCGAGGCGGGTCCAGGCAATGCTCAAGAAGTTGCAGCCGTTCTACCGCCGGAAGCCTCCGGCCGCGGCCGAGGGACACCCCCTGTGGCTGCTCCGCACCCTCTCGAACCGGGACAAGCACCGCGCCATCTCGGTCGTGTCCTTTGCGGGCGAGGCGCTCCAGTTCAAGATTCGCTTCCTTGACCCGGACGCGGCGTCGAAGCCGCCGCGCATCCGAGACCTGTGGCGGCGGGAGTTTGGGCCGCTCGTAGACGACACAGAGGTCGCGCGGCTGCGGTTCTTCCACGAAGTCCCGTTCGCCCAGCTCGCCGCCTTGGGCGAAGTGCCAATGCAGGTGTATCACCGCTTCCGCGTCGAGGTAGCGTTCGGGGAGGGCACGCCGGTCGCGGGCCAACTCGTGCTCGATGTCCTCAATCCGGTGTCGCATGCCGTGGACAGCGTGATCGAGGCGTTCAAGTCGGTCTTTCGTTAGCAAATCGCGCCTATTCACCGCGCACCCCTGGAGCCGTGGCCCTCCCTCCGTCGAGGGGATAAACCCCCTACATCTGGACAGGCAGCTGGCCAAACTGGGGGGGTGTTTGGCAAGATAACTGGCCAAAGCAGGGGACATCTGGCAACCAGAGCACAACGTGGCCCGCTCGTTCAGGCCCTAACCCGCGCCAACCCTTGGTGGAGAACCCGGAACTGGGAAGCCTCCGATCCGCAATTGTCGGCCGCGGCGCGTGCCCCCTTCGACCGCGCCCCGACGGTCCTGGCCGACATCACCCCTCCCAACCTCTACACGCTCCGCGGTCCCAGGCGCGTGGGCAAGAGCACCCTCCTCAAGCAGACCATCGCGCGCCTCTGTGCCGAAGGCGTCGACCCGCGCCGCATCTGCTACTTCGCCGCCGACGCGCTCTCGTCATTCAACGATCTGATCAACCTGTTCCAGGCCGCGCGCCTGCTCTTTCCCGACCTCGGTGACCAGCCGCGCTACTTCCTGCTGGACGAAGTCACAGCGATCCCGGACTGGCAGCGCGGCGTGAAGTGGGTACGGGACAACACGCCCGCCGCCGGCGATTGCGTCGTCGCCACCGGTTCGTCGGCTCGCGATGTCGCCGCGGGCGCTACCTACCTCGCTGGCCGGCGGGGGCCGGACGTGCGCTTGGACCGGCTGCTCCTGCCAATGGCCTTCCCGGAGTTCGTGCGGTGTGCCGGATTTGATCTCCCGTCGCCGCCCTCAATCCCGCTGAGTGACTTCTATGCGCCGGACGGGAAGCGCGTGTGCCAGGAATCGCTGGTCCACGTCGACACCGCCGTCGAGGCATTTGAGGCGTTCCTCCTCGTCGGAGGCTTCCCGCAGGCGGTCGCGGACTTCCGCCAGTCGGCCCACGTCTCGGATGGCTTCGCCCGCGACCTGTGGGACGTTATCCAGGCCGACCTGCGCACCCTCGGCATGAGCCGGCCCGAGCAGGGCCTCCGGCTGCTGGAGCGCGTGGCGACCAGCCTGTCCAGCCAGCTGGTCCTTCGTGCCCTCGGCGAGGAGCTGGACGTGTCCCACACCACCGCCGGCACCTGGCTCGGCGCGCTCGCGGACGCCTATCTGGTGCTGTTCCTGTTTCAGGAGAGCGCCGGAATGCCGGACGTACGCCGGCAGCGGAAGGTCTATCCCGTTGACCCGTTCCTGGCCCATCTACCCGCCCGCCGAGCGCGCGGCGCCTACGACCCGGAACCCAGCCGCCTGGCGGAGGCAGCTCTCGCGGCGGCGATCTTTCGGGCGGTTGGGGCCAACGCCTTCGACCGCTTTGACGAGCCCGAAGGGTTGTTCTACTTCCGCAGCCCCAGCGGCGGCGAGGTCGACTTCGTCGTGCCAGCGCCCAGTGGCACCCCTCCGACAGCCCGCAGCGCGTACGCCGCAGAGTCAAAGTACGTCGACGCCGTGACTGCGAACGACTCAAGAGCGATAGTGGCCAACTTCGACGGCGGGCTGCTGCTAACCCGGGGCGCCATCGACCTCGCTGAGCACGTGCCCGGCGTCACCGTCGTACCCGCGTCCCTCTTCGCTTGGTTGCTCGACCAACACGGGTAGCCCTGCGCCAGGCGGGCGATCCCGAAAGTCGGCCCCCTCCACCTCCACCACACCCACCCCCGAAGCCGCTCCCCGCACCGCCCGCCAATCATCCACGTACCGCACCCGCACCTCCACCGCCATCCCACCCGCTCCCGCGGCGCCCTTAGCCCCCGCCCCCTCCGCCGCCACTCGCTCCGCCCGCGCCGCCTGCAGCCGCAGCCACCGGTCGATCGCCGCCTTGTCCCCCGTCAGGCACGCCGGCAGCAGCGCCCCCTCGATCCGCGCGAACCGCTCCAGGTCCCCGTCCAGCAGCCTCGCCCCGCGCTCCTTCCGCTCCCGCGCCCACTCCTCCCGGATCGCCGCCGCGTCCCGCCGCACCGTCGCCACCGAGCAGTCCGCCGGCCGCTCCCCCGCCGGCAGCTCGCTCAGCTCCTTCGCGATCTCCGCCTCCGTCTTGTGCCCCAGCAGCCCAATCGCCACCCGCTGCCGCCGCGCCTCCCGC
>DASTZM010000815.1:0-4436 GCA_035764305.1 Chloroflexota bacterium
CCAGCCGCATCGCCCAGATCGCCCAAGGAGCGCTCGCGGCCCACACGCGCGGCGTCGTGAACGGACCCTCCATCGACCAGAGCATGCCCCCGGCCCGCGCCGTGTCAGAACAATCGTTCGAGGCCTCCCGCAAACCCTGACAGGGCGCTGTCAGGGTGGCCGCGTAGGCTGGAGTCATGACCCAGCACCACCTCCCTTACCTGGAGCTGCTCGTCCGCGAGCGGCAGCGTGAGCTGCGCCGCTCGGCCGAGTGGCACCGCCTCGCCGCGGCCGCGCGCCGCGCCGCACCCCGCCGCGAGCGCCCCACCGCCGCCTTCGTCCGCGCGTCGCTCTTCCGCGCCGGCGCGCTGCTCGTCGCGTGCGGGTTGACGCTGGTCCGCTGGGCCGACACCCCCAGCGCTCCCCGTCCGACAACCGCCCACGCCCGCCCCACCGTCCACCTGCTGCCCGCCGCCTGACCCACCAGCTATCCAGACCCAACCACACCACACCAGGAGCAACGGTATGTCCGCCACCGCACCCGCCACATCCGCCGCACCCGCCCCCACCTCCCGCGCCGTCGACGTCCGCGGCGTCGACTTCATCCTCGTCAGCGTCTCGGACGTCGAGCGCTCGCGCACCTTCTACGGCCAGACCCTCGGACTGAAGCCCGCCGCCCAGTGGGAGCCCTACTGGTACGAGTTCGATGCCGGCTCCTCCACCATCGCCATCGCCCAGCCACCGTCTGAAGAGCCCCAGCCGCCCTACGCCGCCAACGGCGTCACCTTCGCCCTCGCCGTCTCCGACGCCAAGGCAGCCATGGAGGCGCTCAAGCGCCAGGGCGTCGACGTGCGCAAGGACCTCGAGGAAGGCTCCGTCTGCCACATGGGCCTCATCGCCGACCCCGACGGCAACCTCATCTGGATCCACCAGCGCAAGGACGGCACCGCCGGCTAGAACGCTCTTCGCCGCGCCACGCCGCCTGCGTCCCTCCCGCGGCCGCCGCCCACGCTAGCGCACCATTGGCGCCGCATCCCGGAAACCCGAGTAGAATCGCTATTTCCGGGACCTTGCCATGGCGGCGGACAGCTCACAAAACGCGAACCAGAACCACTACGACGTCCTCGGCATCGACCGCCGCGCCTCGTCGGACGACGTGCGCAGCGCCTACCGCCTGCGCTCGCACATGTTCCACCCCGACAAGTACGAGAACTACCCGGAACCGCTTCGCTCCCAGCTCATCGCCGAGGCCGCCAAGGAGTTCAAGAAGCTCACCACCGCCTACGACACCCTCCGCGACCCCAGGAAGCGCACCCTCCACGACCGCCACCTCGACTCCACCTGGGGCCGCCCCGCCTCCTCGCGCGCCGCCGCCGGCGCTCGCCCCGCGACCCGCCCCGCCAGCACGCGCTCCTCGTCCAAGCGCAGCGGCCCCCGCGCCACCGTCCGCGAGGCCGCCGAGGCCGACGCCGACGACGAGAAGAAAGCCAGGCGCGAGGCGCAGCGCGAGGAGCGCGCCCGGCGCGCCGCCGCCGAGGCCGCCCGCCCGCGCGAGCGCGACCCCATGCTCGTCGTGCGCCCCGACACCCTCGAGTTCGGCGCCATGGCCATCGGCGCCACCAAGCAGCTCCCCGTCAAGATAGCCAACGCCGGCGGGCGCACCCTCTTCGGTGAGATCTCCTCCAACCGCGCCTGGCTCTCCGTCAACCGCCGTTCCTTCGTCTCCTCGTCGGTCCTCATCCTCGTGACCGTCGACACCAACGGCCTGCGCGCCGGCGAGGAATACACCGGCGCCCTCACCGTCACCACCCTCAACGGCGGCGACCAGATCGTCCCCGTCAGCGTCCGCGTCTCCGGCAAGCCCGAGCCCCTCCTCGCCGGCGTCCCCTCACTCCTCGATTTCGGCACCGCCGAAGCCGGCAGCGCCAAGACGCGCACCATCCGCCTGACGAACGCCGGCACCGGCACGCTCATCGGCAGCATCACCACCAGGGTCGGCGCCCCACGCGCCGCCGCAAACGACGCACCCCCCGAAGCCACCCGCGGTGCCGAAGCCGCCCCGGACGCCCCGGACGCCGAACCGCCCGTCGAGTGGCTCGAGGTGAGCGAGTCGCGCTTCCGCGCCAACGACTTCTCGTTCGAGGTCATCGCCCGCACCGCCGGCCTCGCCCCGGGCGACCACGAGGCCGAGGTGCTCGTCTACACCAACGGCGGCCAGGCCCGCGTCAAGGTCCTCCTCCAGGTCACCACCCCCGCCGGCACCCTCGCGCGCGGTGCCCGCCGTCCCGAGCCCGACTCAGCCGCCGCAGAAGGAGCCCAGCACGCCACCACGAACGGCGCCCAAGCCCCCAGCTCCCCTGGTGCCACCGGTGCCGCTGGTACGGTCGCCGACCTCAGCAAGGCAGAGCGCGACCAGCTCCTCCGCCGCATCGTGCAGATCGAGCCCGAGACCGTCTGGGAGCGCGACTTCTTGCGCCGCATCGTACACCTGATCAGGAGCGGCACCACGCTCGCCCCCGGCGAGCTCGCCAAGATCTACGAGATGGAGGCGCGCCTCCCCGCGTCGGCCCAGGAAGAGAGCAAGACCACATGACCGCCCGCACCGCGGCCACCGCTGCCACCGCGTCCACTGCGCACACCGCCGACAAACCCATCGGCATCCTCTACGAGCACCCCGAGTGGTTCAAGCTCCTCTTCGCCGAGCTCGACCGCCGCGGCATCGCCTACGACCCCCTCTTCGTCGACGAGCATTTCTTCGATCCCGCCGACCGCGAGTCGCGCCACGCACTCGTCGTCAACCGCGTCAGCCCCTCCTCCTACATGCGCGGCCACGCCGGCTCCATCCTCTACGCCCGCCAGTACCTCGCCTACCTGCGCGACGTCGGCACCCCCACCATCAACGGCTACGACGCCTACGCCCTCGAGACGTCCAAGGCGCTCCAGCTCCTCCTCTTCGAGCGCCTCGGCGTGCGCTACCCCAGGGCCCGCCCCGTCAACCACCCCTCGCAGCTCGTGCCCGCCGCCCAGGGACTGACCTACCCCGTGATCGTCAAGCCCAACGTCGGCGGCAGCGGCGCCCTCATGCAGCGCTTCGACACCCCCGACCAGCTCGCGGCCGGCGCGAGTGGGATCGACTTCGGCGTCGACCGCACCGCCCTCGTCCAGGAATACCTCGCCCCCGAGGACGGCGCCATCGTCCGCGTCGAGATCCTCGACGGCGAGTACCTCTACGCCATCAAGATCTTCACCGACCCCACCGAGGGCTTCAACCTCTGCCCCGCCGACATCTGCCAGGTCCCCATCCCCCAGACCATGCAGCCCACCGCCTCCGCTGCCGCTCTCGCCGCCGCTCTCGCCGCCTCACCAGACGGCGACCCCCAGGAAGGCGAAGCGTGCGACTTCGGCGCCGCCGCGCTCACCGCCACCAAAAAGCCACTCAAGATCGAGGCGTACTCGCCGCCCCGCGCCGTCGTGGAAGACGCCATCCGCCTCGTCAAAGCCGGCGGGCTCGACGTCGGCGGCGTCGAATACCTCGTCGCCGCGCGTGACGGCCTCCCCTACTTCTACGACGTGAACGCCCTCTCAAACTTCGTCACCGACGCCGTCAACGTCGTCGGCTTCGACCCCACCGCCCGCTTCGTCGACTTCATCGAGCAGCGCGCCGGTATCAGGCACCTGGCTTTCGCGTAGCGGCGTCCTTCTTCGGCTCGTCCTTCGTCTCTGCCTTCGGCTCCGCCTTCGCCTCCGGCTTCGGCTCGGGCGTGGACGCTGACCTCGCCTCTGGCTTCGCCTCCGTTTTCGCCTCCGGCTTCGGTTCGACCTTACTTTCGCTCCGCGCTTCCGGCTTCGGTTCCGCCGGCTTGGCCCCTACCTTCGCGTCGGGCGTGCTCTCCGGTCTGGGCGACGGCGTCGGTGGCGGGCTCGACCCCGCCTTGTGCCCATCCTTCGCCTCCGCCTTGACGTCGACCTTCGTCTCTACCTTCCCATCCGGCCCATCGGCCCTGGACGCGGACTTGTCCTCATTGTTGGCGCCGTGTGTGGCGTTGGCGCCGCCCTTCTCGTCCCGCGCGTCCTTCTCTTGACCCTTCTCGTCCTTCGCCTCGAGCTTGACGTCGTCTTTGGCGTCACCCCTAGCGTCACCCCTGGCGTCAGCCATCGCCTCCGGCCCCTGCTCGCCCGCGCGGCGCGACGGGCGCACGAACTCCGGCTTCTTTGCATGTTTCCCGTGCTTCGCCCGGTCCGGCCGATCGTCCGCCTCGTCGGGCTCCAGCTCGGGTGACGGCGCCGCCGCCACCGGAGGATCCGGCACCGTGAGCGCGCGTCGCTCCGCTCGACCCGCCTCATCACCCTTCTTGCTGGCCTCGCTGGCTCCGTCGGCTCCGTTAGCGCCGTCGGCTCCGCCGTCTGCGGGCCGAGCCCGCGGCGTCGGCTCGCGCGTCGGCGTCGGCGACGGCGGT
>DASTZM010000816.1:0-9016 GCA_035764305.1 Chloroflexota bacterium
AGCGGCCAAGCTGCGCCGTCCGCTTCGGGTCCGGCATGTCGCCGAGTACGATGCACTCCAGGTCAGCCTCGAGCAGCTCCGCCATCTGCGAGAGGCCGGTGTGGCCCATCATCGCCGCCGACGACTTGATCGTGTGCGCGAAGCGGTACGCCTCGGACAGCGCCTCTGTGTCGTCCAGGCGTCGCAGACTGCCCGCGATCTGTGGCAGGTAGCTGCGCGCCTCGGCGACGAAGCTCGCCGTGATGTCGGGCGGAAGCTCGACGGCGACCATCGGACTAGCTCTCTGTGACCGGCTACGCCTGCGAGCCCGCCTGCGACGGCAGGCGGAACGCCGCCACAGACGCGCGCAGCTGTTCCGCCAGGCGAGCGAGGTAGCTCACCCGCTCTGCGGTCTCCTGAGTGCCTTCCGTCGTGCGGTGGGTGACGGTCGAGACCTCCTTCATCGAGGACACCACCATCGTCGACGCCCCGGCGTGCTGCTGCGCCGAATGGGAGATCGCCGAGCTCAGCTGCGCTAGCTCCGCAACGACCGTCTGGATCGAATTCAGCGACCCGCCCGCCTCGTCCGCCAGGCGCGAGCCCGCGACGACCTGCTGCGTGCTCTCCTCCATCGCCGACACCGCTGCGGCGGTGTCGCTCTGGATCGCGTGGATCAGGCTCTCGATCTGCTTCGTCGCGTCCGCTGAGCGCTCCGCCAGACGGCGCACCTCGTCCGCGACGACCGCGAAGCCGCGACCGTGTTCGCCCGCGCTCGCCGCCTGGATCGCGGCGTTGAGTGCCAGCAAGTTCGTCTGGTCGGCCAGGTCCTCGATCAGCTGAACGATCTCGCCGACCCGCTGGGACGTCTCGCCCAGGCGCTTGATCTTCTGCGCTGTCTCGTACGTGAAGGAGCGGATCCGCCCCATCGACTCGACCACCTGCGTCACCGCCTGGCCGCCACGCTCGGCGTTGGCCAGCGCCTTCTGCGCCACCGTCGCCGACTGCGCCGCGTTGGTCGAGACTTCAGAGATCGCTTCAGCCATCTGCTCGACTGCGGTCGACACCTGCTCGATGCGGCTGGCCTGCGCCTGAGACGCGGTCGCCAGTTCGCGTGACGCGACGAGCACCTGACCCGCGCTACTCGTCACCTGGTTCGTCGTCGTGTCAATGCTCGCCACGATCTTGCGCAGCTCGTCCGTCATGAAGTTGAAGGCGTCCGCCAGCGCGCCGGTCTCGTCGGCTGTCACTTCGGCCTGCACCGTCAGGTCACCCTCGGCGACCGTGCTCACCTCCATCAGCAGCTTCTGGATGCGCTCCTGAAGCGCGTCGCGCTCCTCACGCGTCTGCACCAGTTCCGTCAGCGAGTCGAGCATCTCGTTCAGTCGCCCGCCAAGACGTGCCAGCTCGTCCGTCCCATCGGCGGTCGTGCGCGCGTCCATCTCGCCGCTGCGCACCAGCTCCATCACACCCAGCATCTCCTTGGCCGGATCCTGGAACTGACGCCGCACCGCGTAGCTGACGCCCGCGACCACCCACGCTACAACCAGGATCCCGACGCCCGCGATCAGCGGGAGGGTCGCGGTCGCGGCTTGCTGGACCGGCGCCAGAAACTCACTCTCCGGCTGCATCACCACCACCGCCCACCGGCGCTGCCCCAGGTAGGCGTAGCCACCCACCGTCGACTCACGCCCCGCGCCATGGTCGAACGCGAAGCGCGAGCGACCGCCCATCGCCTTCTCCCCCGCGTCATGCATCACGTGCAGCGCTGCCGCGAGACCTGGTAGCCCCAGCGAGTCGATCTTCTCCAGGTTGAAACGCGCCTTGACGGTGGTCTGCGCTTCGGCCGAAAGCACGTCCAGGCTGTGCCACAGGAGCTGGGGCTTGCCCGGGCCGATGATCACACCGTCGTCGTCGACCAGCACCGCCGTCGCCCGGCCACTTGGCCGCGCGGCGTCCAGGTAGGCCCAGATCGCCTCGGCGTTAATGCGCAGCGTCGCCGATCCGATGATCGTGCCCGCCGCGTCTTTCACAGGCGAGGTAAAGAACATCGCCGGGCTGGACTGCACGTTCACACCCAGTGAGACGTCGGACACATTGGGCTTCCCCGCCATCGCGTCCTTGAAGTACGCACGGAACGAGAGGTCTGGCCGGCTGTACAGCGCGGCGTCGGTCGAGTACTGGACCATGCCCTTGTCGCTGAGCAGGAACCCGATCGTGTAGGCCGGGTCAGAACCCACGAAGCGCTGGATCGCGCCCTGCGCCGCTGCCTGCGTCGCAGCGTCGCGCGACTCGGGCGGAAGCGAGAGGAAGCGGATCACCGCCGGATCGGCGGCCAGCACGCGCGCGTCCTTCAGCCGATCGGCTAGCGCCGCCTCCAGTTGCCCCGCAACCGACGTCGCGTACGACTGCAAGCTCCCCTCGGCCTGACCCTGCAGCACCGCTGTCACCGCGCGACCTCCGATCACGACCGCCGTGATCAGAGGCACGACCGCTGCGACGACGCAAAACGCCATCAGGCGCGGCGCCAGACGCCCGCGCCGGAAGTCCGCTGCCCGGTGCCACGCCATCGCCACGCCATGCCATGCTCCGCGTGTGCGCGGTGCCTGCTCTGCCCCGTGTGCCTTCATGTCAGTTTGCTCCGCGTTCCTCAGGAAGCTGGTAATTCGCAAATGCGTCTGCGGACAGCAGCGTGTCCGGGTCCAGGATTTCCACGTCGGGCGCCGCTGCGATCGCGCCGACGCGGTCGACCAGCAGCGCGGCGCGCATTGCGCCTGCCCTCGTGACCAGGAGGCGCGCGCTCGGGGTCAGCCCGGCCGGCGCGCCGCCCGTGAAGCGCCCCAGGTCCACCACCGACATCACCGCGCCCCGCACCGCCGTGACGCCACGTAGCCACGGCGCCGCAAACGGCACCGCCGTGAAGCGACCCGGCCGCTCCACTGCCTCGACTGCGCTCAGCGGCAGCGCCAGCGTCCGATCTCCCAGCCCGAATGTGACGTAGGACACGCCGCGCGTCTCTCTAGATGAAGCGCTGGATGCTGCTGACGAGCGCGGCCGCCTCGAACGGCTTGGTCACGTACTCGTCCGCGCCCTGTTTCATGCCCCAGAATCGGTCGGACGGCTGGCTCTTGCCCGTGAGCATGATCACCGGGATGTGCCCGCTCTCCGCGCTCCGCTTCAGCGTGCGGCACACCTGAAAACCGTTCTGGCGGGGCAGGACAACGTCCAGCAGGATCACGTCAGGGTGCTCCGCCGCCGCCTTCGCGATGGCCTCCTCGCCATCACGCGCCGTGATCACCTCGAAGCCCGTCGCCAGTAGTGGGGCAGAGATGAGCGAGAGATCGGTGGGGCTGTCGTCGACTACCAGCACGCGTGCACGCACCATGAGATGCTCCTCTTGCTTTCGTTCAGACCGTCTGGACCGGGCGCGTCCCGCGTGAGTCGGGGAGATGCCTGGTCACTGCTTTGACCAGTGCCGCCGGGTCGAACGGCTTGGTCACGTACTGCGTCGAGCCGACGAGCTTTCCGCGCATGCGGTCGAAGAACCCGTCGCGTCCGCTGAGCATGACCACCGGGATGTTCTTGGACGTTGGGCGCTGCTTCAGCACCTGGCAGATCTGGTAGCCGTCCATGCCGGGCAGCGTGATGTCCAGGAGCACCAGCCTCGGCTGCTTGTCCGCCACCGCAGCGAGCGCCGACAGGCCGTCGGGCACGCCGATCACTTTGATGCGCTCGCGGCGCAGCGTCACCTCGACGATCTTCCGGATCGTGGGCGAGTCGTCGACGACCAGCACGACCGGCCAGTCAGTGTCCTCGGGCTGAGCCGGCGCAGCCGGCTGCGAGGGCGTCGTGCCGAACGCCCCCAGCGCGGCGCGGCGCGCCTGCCGCGCCGCCAGTAGGTCAGAGATCATCGCCATCAGCAGGCCACCAGTTCGAGACGTGAGAAGCGCGGGAACACCATGACGGTCGGCGGTGCGGGCACGAGTTCCTCCTCGGGCGGCGCCACTAGGTCGAGCATCGGTCCGAGCGCCGGCTCCGAAACCACTTCTGTGACAGGGTCCCCTGAGAACGTCGACCCGGGCATCGCGATCGCTGCCTCCAGCAGCGGAGCCTCCACCAGAGCCTCCTCGATCTCTTCCACGGGGCACGCCAGCGAGCGCAGCTCGTCCACGAGCACCGCCCACGTCTCGTTCATCGCGAGCGCGACCGGCGTCGTCGGCGGATCGACCGCGATCCGGGCGTACACCGCCTCCAACATCGCCACGAAGCCGTCCAGCGCCTCGTTGAAGAAGGCGTCACTCTCCGAGCCGCGTAGCTGCGCCACCGCCTGCGCGACGTCTCGCGCCTCGATTGTCCCCTCACGCGCCTCCGCTCCCTCGAAGAGCGGTCGCAGCGTCTGGATCGCCAGCAGCACGTCGCTCCCCAGGCTCGGGATCGGTGCCGACCACGCGCCGACCGCCTGCGCCGCAACGAGCTGCTCGCGGTGCCACGCGATGAGGTTGTTCAGCCCGTCCTGTACCGCTCGCAGCGCCTGAGCGCGCAGTGCCGGCGTCCGGAGTGGCCCTTCGTGCGCCCCGATCGCCAGCGCCAGCCGCGTCTGGAGCTGGGTGATGACCGTCAGCAGTCCGTCTTCGGCATCGCGCTCGCGCTTCTGCCCGAAGAGCTGCTGCCGGATTCCCTGCCAGCTGCTTCCATGACCCTCGCTCGCGGCGGGGTATGGCACGGCTACCATGCCTCGTTGCTCCTACCTCTCCGCCAGAGCACAACGAGGCCGCCGCCGGGCGCGTGATGGGCTGGGACTTGCTACTTACTCACACCGTGATCCAGATCACACCCGCCCTCGACCGGGACGCCGCGGAGGCCGTCCATGAGGGCACGGTCGTGCGCGCCGTGAGCAACTTCTACGACGTTCGGCCCTCCACCCAGCTTGACCTGGGCCAAGCGGACGTAGTCCGGTGCCGCGCGCGGGAGAAGCTCCGCAAGGACCTCGTCCTGACCGAAAGCGGCGCGCGCCCCAAGCGCGTCCGGCAGGTCCGCCGGCTCGACGTGATGGAGCCCGTCACCATCGGCGACCGCGTCCGGTTTCGACTCGCCCCGTCCTCGGGCACCGCCGTGCCGCAGGGGGTGATCGAAGAGGTCCTCCCGCGGGAGCGCGAGCTGGCGCGCCAGGCCGTCACCACCGGCAAGGTCGCGGTCGGCCAGGTCCTGGTCGCCAACCTGGACCAGGTGATCCTGGTCTTCGCCGCCGCCGACCCCTTTCCGTCGCCCGGTCTGATCGACCGATTCCTCGTCTCCTGCGAGTCGCGCGACCTGCCCGCGCTGCTCTGCATCAATAAGGTCGACCTCGGCATCGACGATCTCCTCGCTCACGACCTCGCCGCCTTCGAGCGCGCGGGCTACCCCGTGCTGCGCGTCAGCGCTTCCACCGGCGAGGGCCTCGACGCGCTGCGCGAAATGGCAGCCGACCGGATCAGCGCTTTCGTCGGACCGTCCGGCGTGGGCAAGTCCACACTGCTCAACGCGCTCGAGCCCGGTCTCGGGCTGCGCGTGGGCGACGTCAGCCAGTCCACCGGGAAGGGGACGCACACCACGCGGTACGCGCAGCTGGTGCCCCTCAGTTCTGGTGGCTTTCTCGCGGACACACCGGGACTGCGCGCGCTCGGCCTCTGGGCGGTCGATCGCGACGAGCTGGATCGATTCTTTCCGGAGTTCAAGCCGTTTCTGGGGGAGTGCCGTTTCGGTAACTGCGCGCACGTCGACGACGCCGACTGCGCCGTCCGCGCCGCCGTCGAGCGCGGTGACATCGACGAGCGGCGCTACGCGAGCTACGTCAAGCTCTTCACGGAGATCTCATGAGCCAGAAAAAGAGACGAGTGGGAGTCATCTTCGGCGGGCGGAGCGGAGAGCACGAAGTCTCGCTGATGAGCGCCAGGAGCGTGCTCGACGCCATCGACAAAGACAGGTACGAGGTGGTGCCCATCGGCATCACCAAGACCGGTCGCTGGCTCCCTCCTGCCCGCGCGCAGCGCCTTCTCACCGGAGAGGCACCCTCCGCCGTGCAGGACGCTGAAGGCCAGTCCTCAGCCGTCCTCGCGCCCACCCAGCGCTCGTCGATGGTCGTCGGATCGCTCGGCGGCGCGTTGGGCGAGCCGCTCGATGTCGTCTTCCCCGTCCTCCACGGTCCGTACGGCGAGGACGGGACCATGCAGGGCTTCCTCGACCTCGCCAACATCCCCTACGTCGGCGCCGGCGTCCTCGGCTCCGCCCTCGGCATGGACAAGGGAAAGATGAAAGAGGTCTGGCGGTACCACGGCCTGCCGGTCGTCGACTGGACCGTGCTGCGGCGCTTTCAGTGGCGCGAAGATCGCGACGCCTGCCTGCGCGAGGCGTCACGCTTCGGTTTCCCGTGCTTCGTCAAGCCCGCTAACCTCGGCTCGAGCGTAGGGATCGGCAAGGCCCACGACGCCGCCGAGCTGCCCGCCTGCATCGAGGAGGCGCTGCGCCACGACGAGAAGGTCATCGTCGAGGAGTTCGTCGATGGTCGAGAGATAGAGGTCGCCGTCCTCGGCAACCACAAGCCCGAAGCCTCCATCCCGGGCGAGATCGTCCCCTCCAACGAGTTCTACGACTACAACGCCAAGTACCTGGACGGGAAGTCAGAGGAGCGCATCCCCGCCCCGCTCCCATCCGACATTGCCGAGCGCGTGCGCGAGCTGGCCGTCAAAGCCTTCACGGCCCTGGAATGCTCCGGTATGGGTCGCGTCGACTTCTTCGTCACACGCCTGGGGAATGAGGTCCTTCTCAACGAGATCAACACGATCCCCGGCTTCACGCCCATCAGCATGTACCCCAAGCTGTGGGCCGCCACGGGGCTGCCCTACGACCGGCTGATCGACCGCTTGATCGAGCTCGCCATCGAGCGGTGGGAAGAGCGGAATCAGAACCTGTAGCTCGGCATCGCGCGTCGGCCCCGCGCCTCCCGCGCCAGCAGCTTCACCAACCCCATCCCCGCCACGAAGCCGCCAATGTGGGCCCAGAACGCCACGCCGCTGTTCGCCCCCACCACTGGATCGAGCGACCCGACGCCCTGGAAGAACTGCGTCACGAACCAGATGCCGAGCACCAGGAGTGCCGGGACCCGTGCGATCGACCAGAAGAAGCCAAGCGCGACGAGCGTCTTGACCTTCGCCCCCGGGAACAGCACCAGGTACGCCCCGAGCACGCCCGCCACAGCGCCGCTCGCCCCCACGTTCGGAATCGTAGCCGTCTCGGGTGAGAACGCCACCGTCACGTACGTCTGCGCCAGCGCCGCCGCGACGCCGCACACGAGGTAGAAGAACAGGAAGCGCAGCGACCCCATCGCGTCCTCGACGTTGTTGCCGAAGATCCACAGGTACAGCATGTTGCTCCCGACGTGCAGAAAGCCACCGTGCATGAACATCGATGTCACGATCGTCAGGTACGGCGGATCGATGCACGTCGGCACACCGACGTCCTGCCCCGTCACCAGCTCCGCCGGCAGGAAGCCGCACGAGCGAATGAACTCCTCGGCTCCCGCCCCGAGGGAGAGCTGGTACAGGAACACCAGGACGTTGGCCACGATCAGGAGGACCGTGACCAGCGGCGGCGATCGGGTCGGGTTGTCGTCCGAGAGCGGGATCACACGCGCGGCTTCAGCTTAGGCGGTGTACCCGTTGGGGTGCCGTTCGTGCCACCGCCACGCCGACTCGACGATCTGGTCGATCTCTGGGAAGCGGGGCGTCCATGCCAGGTCCTTCCGGATTCGCTCCGAGCTCGCCACCAGCGCCGCTGGGTCACCCGCTCGGCGCGGCGCCTCGACCACGGGGATCGGATGTCCAGTCACACGCCGGCACGACTCGATCACCTCCCTGTTGGAGTAGCCCGTGCCGTTCCCCAGGTTGTACGCGCCGCTCGGAACTCTCCCCCCCTCGAGCGCCGTCAGCGCCAGCACGTGCGCCTCTGCCAGGTCGGCGACGTGGATGTAGTCGCGGATGCACGTCCCGTCAGTCGTGGGGTAGTCGGTGCCGAACAGCTGGACGTTTTCGCGCTTCCCTAGCGGCACCTGAAGCACGATCGGGATCAGGTGTGACTCCGGGGAATGTTGCTCGCCGTGGCGCTCTGTGGCACCCGCGGCATTGAAGTACCGCAGCGCGATCCAGCGCAGCTCATGGATCCGGTCGAACCATGCCAGCATGCGCTCGAACGCAAGCTTCGATTCGCCGTAGACGTTCGTCGGCGCCAGCGGTACGTCCTCGGTGATTGGCACGCGCTCGGGCTCGCCGTACACCGCCGCCGTGGAGGAGAACACGACCCGCTTGACACCTTCGGCCAGCATCGCTTCGGCCAGGTTGACGCTGTTCACGACGTTGTTGCGGAAGTACTTCGACGGGTTCTGCATCGACTCGCCGACCAGGCTGTCGGCCGCCATATGGATTACCGCCTCGATCGACCGCTCCCCCAGTAGCCGCCGCACCGACTCCCGGTCGGCCAGATCGACTTCGACCAATCCCGCCGGCGGCTGCACCGCCTCGCGGTGTCCTTTGTAGAGGCTGTCGAGCACTGTGACGTCGTGCCCCTGAGCGAGGAGCGATTCGACGATCACGCTTCCGATGTACCCGGCGCCGCCGGTGACGAGGACGTTCATGAGAGCGCCCATCGGGGGAGCAGGTTCTGTGCCGTCACTTTTGCACGGGGCATCACGTTTCCGCAGCCGGGAGAACTATGCCCGCTGAACGCGAGTGGCTGCGGCGCCTTGCCATCTTGCAGGGCATTCTGGGCATCGGCTTCTGCCTCTCGCTCAAATTCCCTGTATTGGGGAGCGTGACGCAGCCCACTGGCATCGCGCTCGCCGTCGTTGCGCTCTGCACGGCCCTCATCTGGCGCCCGCTCACGCAGAAGGGTGAGACCAAACGCGCGCTGAAGATGCTCGTCGACGCCGCCGGTGTCGATCTCGCCGGCGCAGCCCCGCTCGCAGAGCCCGACCTGCGCGCCGCGGCGTCCATGCTCGGCGTCGACTCGC
>DASTZM010000817.1:0-3179 GCA_035764305.1 Chloroflexota bacterium
CACGTCCACGCCGCCGAAAACGACCGCGGCTCCGTTGGGTCCGGCCACGTCGACTGGCCCGGCGTCGCCGGCGCCCTGAAGCACCTCGACTACGACGGCTGGATCGTCGCCGAAACCTTCACCGCCACCATCCCCGAGATCGCCGCCGCCACCGCCATCTGGCGCCCCCTGGTCCCCAACCCCTGGACCTACGCCCACGAATCAATCACCACCCTCCGCCGCCTCTTCCCCCGCTGATCGTCCTGCTCGGCCCGTACTGGCGACGCTGATGCGAAGCCGTCCCCACCGCGAAGCCGCGGGCGTATCCTAGTTTCAGGAATGGCTGAGGCACACGCGGCGGAGGTCGCCGAGCGCCTGGCGATCAACCGCCAGGCGGTTACCGCCCTCTGCCGCCGGCATCACATTGCACGGCTTGCACTCTTCGGGTCGGTGCTGCGGGACGACTTCCGCGCCGACAGCGACGTTGACATGCTCGTCGAGTTCCAGCCCGGGCGAGTGCCGGGCTACATTACACTCGCGGGCATCGCGCTCGAGCTCGAGCGAGTCGTTGGCCGGCCCGTGGATCTCCGCACGCCAAACGAGCTTAGCCGCTACTTCCGGGACGACGTGCTCTCCCGCGCACGCCCCGTCTATGCCGCCGCCTGACCGCGTCCGCCTGCGGCACATGCTCGACGCGGCGCTCGAGGCCCGCGCGCTCTTGCAGCACAAGACTCTTCCCGAGATGAGTGCCGATCGGGTGCTTTCCCTCGCGCTCGTCAAGCTCATCGAGATCATCGGTGAGGCCGCGTCGGCACCCTCGGCGGAGACCCGCGCCGCCATCCCTGATATCCCTTGGCCCTTGGTCCGGAGCATGCGGAACCGACTGATCCATGCCTACTTCGAGATCGACTACGAGATCGTGTGGAGCACGGTCACCGAGGACTTGTCGCCGCTGATCGAGGCCTTGGAGCGCTCCCTCTCAGACACATCGGCGTAGCGTCAGCCACCCATCGGCTCGGCACTCGCTCAGGAGCATGCGCCGGTGCAAAGCCCGTCGACCTCGGGTACGCTCATGTCTAGTTCTTCTGCTTGCGTGACCGCGCTGCGAGGTCGCGTGCCGCATCCGGCCAGGTAGGGAACTCGAACTCAAACCCGGCGTCCATCAGCCGGCGGGGAGCGACGTAGCGACTCTTCAGGATCAGCTCCGGGTCCGTGCGGAGAAAGTACGCTCCAACCCCCACCATCCATGCGGTCGCCGGCAGGCCGACGCGCGCCCCTACCGCGTGGCGCAGCGCACGCATGAACACGCGCTGAGGGAGCGGTGCCGGCGCGGCGAGATTGACTGGACCGTCCAAGTCGTCGCGCGCGAGAAGAAACTCCGTCGCTCTCACGAAGTCCCGCTCGTGGATCCAGGAGACAAACTGCCGGCCACCGGCGACAGGCCCGCCGAGGCCGAAACGAGCGAGGGTGGATAGGACGTGAAAGACGCCGCCCCGCTCGGGACCCATCACCATCGCGGAGCGCAGGGCCACCTTGCGGGTTTGCGGTGTAGCTGCGTCCTGGAGCGTGCGCTCCCACGCCTGCGCGATCTCGATGCTCGCGCGCCAGTAGGGCGGGACATCGGGTTCGGCGCCGCCTACGATCCCCGTGAGCTCGTCGTTCGGCGCGTCGAAGCGGTGTGAATAGATGGTCGCGGTGCTGGACTGCAGCCACACGAACGGCGGGCGCTTCGCCCTCCCGATCGCCTGGCCGATGACCCGCGTCGAGTCGACGCGCGACGCGAACATCTCCGTGCGCGTCGTCTTCGTGTAGCGGCAGTTGACGCTCCGCCCGGCCAGATTGATGACCACATCCGCCCCGTCCACCTCGCCGGCCCACGCGCCGAGCGACCGCCCATCCCAGCGAACAACTCCCGGCCCACCTGACGCGCTGCGGGACAGGATGACGATCTCGTGCCCGAACTCCTCATACGCGCGCCGCAGCACCTGACCCAGCTGCCCCGAGCCGCCCGCAAGCACGATCTTCATGCGGCGGTTCGATGAGTCCATGACCAAGTCGCCCTCTCTCGCCGTCTAGGTCGCGTCAGTCGCCTCGGACAAACCGCGACCATCCACCCGAAGCCCGTGACGTCTGGTGAACGCACGCCGCCAGGGCTGGCCACCACACGAGGTCGTTCGCCAGCACGATCCAGCCGAACTCCACCGGCAGCGCACCGCTGACCGCCGCCCACACGTAGCCCAGTGGCCCCAGCGTCTTGCCCGCCAGCCCAACCAACAGCAGATGGCGGTGACGCACCGGGTCTCCGCTCGCCCACCAGTACGCCGGTGCGTACACCAGCACGAACATCCCCACCACCTGCCAGATCGCCGCCGGCGCCGGCACTGCCAGCCCCAGCGCATCGAACAGAAAGTGTGGAAAGAGCACCACCCCGCTCCCCCAGACCAGGTTGTAGACCGCCGCCGCACGCAGCCAGGGCCGGTACGCCACCAGCACGGGCGTCCGCATCTCGACCCGTGCTGCACTCACCCCGAGTCCCACCATCCCCGAGGCCACGCCGCTCACGCCGCGACTCCCAGCGCTACCCCCTCCGCCTCAACTGGGGCCTCGGTTACCCGCCGAGCCCGGAACGCACCGTCATACCCAAAGATGTCGCCGAACAACGGGTGCGCGATCCGAATCGAGATTCGGATCGCGTCCGACCCGACGCTCTCCGCCCGCTGGAGGAACCGCACCGTGCCGAGCGTCCACCGCCACAGCCATCCCGGCAGCCACCATCTGCGCCCACCCAGGTCCAGCGCCACTGCCGCCGTCGCCAGCGTCAGATCCGTGGGCGGATGAAACCGCGCGTACCACACCATGTAGAGCGCATCCCGCGGACCAACCAGGTCGACCACCTCGTCCAGGTCCGCGTCGTAGAGAATCTTCGTCCGGAAGCGCACCGGCCGCCCGGAGCGCTCGAAGTGCACGTAGCGATCCCACACGTGGTACGGCGCGCTGGTCGGGAGCCTCCCGGTGCCCACGACCAGGCGTGTGGGCACGCCGCGCCCTTCGTACGGCAGCAGGATGCCGAGCGCGGCGAGCGCCCTGAACAGCAGCCCGAGCCAGCGCGGCCGGTGCCACACGCTGTCCAGGCTCCCCTCGAGCACCACCTGAAACGGCTCGCCCGGCGCCCGCAAGAACTGCTCCCGGAACGCCAGGGG
>DASTZM010000818.1:0-7433 GCA_035764305.1 Chloroflexota bacterium
AGGCCTGCCCCTGGAGGGCATTGACGAACAGGTCCTTCCCGGTGCCACTCATCGACGCGGGCGAGCCGGCGAAGCCCCAGAGCATGTAGCAGACGCCCTGACTCTTCTGCGCGATGAGGGGATAGTGCGTCGCGTCGCCGGATTGGCGCCCGATGCGCGTGACGCCGGCGATCGGCGCCGGGTTGTAGGCGGCGAGGAACGAGACGCCGCCGGCGTAGAGCGCGACACTCGCGCCGGCGGTGACCGAGATCGAGTTCGGCGACGACCAGATGGGGTTCGCCGAGTCGACGACGACGGTGTCGGTGGCGCCGCTGCCGATCCAGGAGTTGCCCCAGTCGATGTGAAAGGTCGTGCCGGTCGCGGTGCCGAGCTGCGAGAAGAAGGCGCCACCGCCGGAGCCGATACCGACGACGGGTTTGCCGAAGCTGGCGACGCTGGCGGCGGCGCCGCTCGACCCCCACGTGTAGCCGCTGCCGGTGTCGGGCCCGATGACGATGGCGCTGTCGGCGGCGAAGCTGTACGTGCCGGCAGCGCTCAGGGCCACCTGATCGACGGCGTAGCCACTGGCCGCCAGGAGCGTGGTGAAGCTGTCGCGGCTGGCGATGTCCGTGTTATAGACGTAGGCGACGCGTGCGCTTGACCCCGGCGGCGCCGCGGGGGTCAAGGTGGGCGTGAGCGTGTGGGTCGTCGCCGCAGTCGGCGTGGCGGTGCGAGTGGGTGTGGACGTCGGCGTGTTGGTGGACGTGTGATTCGGCGTCGCGGTTGGGCTGCTGGTCGGCGTGTGCGTTGGTGTGTGGGTGGGCGTGCTGGTCGGCATGCTGGTTGGGGTCGGCGCCGTGATCGCGACCGACGTCAGCGCCTCGTTGTTGAACTCGTTGTCCTCGCCGGGCACGGTGTTGAGCGCGTCCACGCGCACGATCACGTAATAGATGCCGGACGGCACGTTGGGGACGGTCACCGTCGTCGACGCGACGTAGTTGCCTCCCGATGGGACCGTGGTCGTGATGACCTTCGAGGCGAGCTCGGTGTCGCCGGGGCCGAGGGTAGTGTCAGCCGAGAGAAAGACCTTGTCGGTCCAGGTGCCGACGACGGAGGACGAACCGGGATTGTCGACCACCCAGCCGACGCTGATCTGCTGTCCGGTGGTGGCATTCGCCGGCGTTACCGTCGGCGGGTTCGCGACCAGGTCGTACCCCGCGGCGAGGACGGCAGACGGGTGCGCGGCGCCCCCGACGAACACGGCGGGAAGGGTCAGCGCGGCGAGGAGCAGCGTGCGGCCGAACACGCCGGACATGGCCGACCGCATGGCTGCGCGCAGGCTGGCAACGTCCTACCCCCCGAGTGGCGCTAGCTGGTGACCGGCGTGCGCCGCACACCGGTCGTGACACGACAATGAACGGTGCGTTCCATCATATGTCACCTGGAACGCTTGTCAAGGAATAGTTCACACCGACTCCGTGTGAGGACTCGGCACGAGCCGCTGGCGCGGCGCGACTCAGCTGAGGCGGCGACGGAGCTGGTCAGGCTGGAGGATGGTGAGCGACCGGCCAGAGGAGCGGACGAGACCGATGCGCTCGTAGTAGCGCAGCCACTTGTTGACGCTCTCGCGGCTGGCGCCGACCATGGCGGCGAGCTCGCTCTGCTTGAACTGCGAGGTGATCGTGATCGCTTCTCCGTCGGGCTGCCCGTGGAGGTCCGCCAGCTGGAGCAGGGCGCTGGCGACGCGCGCCGAGACGTCCAGGAAGGCGGCTTCCTGCAGCATCTGGGTGTTGCGGCGCAGGCGCCGGCTGAGCACGCCGAGCAGGTGGTTGGCGATCTCCGGCCGCGATGCGAGGTAGCGCTGGAAGTCGCTGCGCTGCAGGAGCAGCAGTGAGCAGTCCTCGCGCGCGAACGCATCGGCGGAGTGGGGCGCGCCGTCCAGGAGGGCAAGGTCGCCAAAGAAGTCACCCGGACCCAGGAGGGCGATCACGAGCTCCTTGCCATCCTCTGAGGTGATGCCGATGCGGACCTGACCGGATTCGATGAGGTAGAGCGCGGCGCCCGGGTCTCCCTCGCGGAAGATGGTCACGCCCCGGCGGTAGCGGCGCTGGCGCACCAGGGCGGCTAGCTGCTCGAGCTCGCTCTGGGGCAATCCTTCGAAGAGCCCGACGCGCGCAAGCGCGAGCGGCACGATGGGCGCCTGGGCGACGCGGGGCGGGGCGCTGGCGAGGGGTCGAGCGGTCATGGCGTGCGCCGCGGGCGGCGCTGGTGCACCAGCGCACCCGGGCGATCTTCGTCATGATATATGCGGAGTACTGCCTGTCAAGCGGCTGGCTAGCCTCGCCAGAAGACGCGCCGCGCGGCTCGCCAGAACGGGACGCTGGCGGCGGGCACGCGGCGGGCGCCGCCCGCCGCAGGGTTGAGAGGCGAGTCGGGCAGCTGGGCTCTGAGCTTTGCGAGTAGCTCGCGGCAGACCTCGCACTTCCGCTGATCGGCCGCGGCCTCGATGCGGCAGAGCGTCTCGATCAAGAGGGAGAGGTCGTGCGGGCTCTGGCGGGACTCTCTGTTGACCACCTTCGGTCTCCGTCGCCGGGTCGTGCCGGCTGCCTAGTGGACGATGCCCAGCCTCACGACGGCGGCGCGACGCGCGCCCAGCCATGACGCCGAGACTAGCTCGCGCAGCGCCCAAGAAGCGCTGAACATGGTGGCCATCCCGAGCGCGACATAGTCGGCGAGCGGGCGGCGCCGGCGGGTTCGGTCGCTCCGAAGCGCCTGACGCGCACGCCGCTCCTCGGCGGCCCGGTCGAGGATCTCTCGCTGGTGCTGCCGCGCGATCATTTCCAGTTCGTACGGGGTGGTCATGGAACGATGTCTCCTTCAACCAGCGTAGAGCGGGCGGTCCATCCTGGCTGTGAAGGGCGGCATACGCAAACTGTCAGATTGCTCACACGCCGTGTGTGACCGTTTCACAGTTCTGGCCGGGGCGCGGGCTGGATAATCGACGGCAGTCGGGACGACACAGGAAGGTGGCAGGACGATGAAGGTGGCGCTGATCGGGAAGCGGGCGGGGTCGTTCATCGCGGGAGTCCGCTCCGTGCAGGGCTGTGCGGTGACGGCGGTGTGCGAGGCGGACCCGGCGGCGCTGGAGGCGCTGGGGGAGCGGGCGGGGGTGGGGTCGGAGGGGCGATACCTGGACTACGAGACGCTGCTGGAGCGGCACAAGCCCGACGTGGTGGCGCTGGGGACGCCGATGCAGCTGCACGTGCCGCAGGCGGTGCGGGCCCTGGGAGACGGCATCCACGTGCTGAGCGAGGTGACGGCGGCGGTGGACCTGGAGCAGTGCCGTGACCTGGTGCGCGCGGTGCGGGGAAGCGGCGCGCAGTACATGATGGCGGAGAACGCGTGCTACCGGAAGCCGGCGCTGCTGGTGCGCGCGATGGCGGCGCAGGGGCTGTTCGGGACGCCGTACTTCGGCGAGGGCGAATACCTGCACGACGTCAAGCACCTGCACCACTTCGCCGATGGGACACCGACGTGGCGCGCGACGTGGCAGGTGGGGAAGCGGGGGTGCACGTACGGGACGCACTCGCTGGGGCCGGCGCTGGAGTTCTTCGGGCCCGACGCGCGGGTGGTGAGCGTGAGCTGCGTCGGGTCGGGGATCCACACCGATCCCGAGCACCCGCACGACGACACGTGCCTCATGCTGTGCCAGCTGAACGTGGGCGGACTGATCAAAGTTCGGCTGGACATGATGAGCAACCGGCCGCACGCGCAGGCGTACTACTCGCTGCAGGGCACAAAGGGCGCCTACGAGGCGTCACGCACTCCCGGTGAGCCGGACAAGGTGTGGCTGGGTGGGGAGGATGCCAACAACCCGCGTGCGAAGCGCGAGTGGGAGCCGCTGCTCAACCACGAGCGCTACCTGGCGGGCGAGTACGACTTCGACGCGGCGGCGCGGGCGGGGCACGGCGGGGGAGATTACTTCGTGGCGCGCGAGTTTCTGCGCGCGGTGCTGGATAGCAAACGGCCGCCGATCGACGTGTACCGAGCGCTGGACTACACCGTGCCGGGGCTGATCTCCGAGCAGTCGATCCTGCAGGGCGGAACGCCGCTGCCGGTCCCTGACTTTCGGGCGCTGGAGGACTAGCGGCGGTCTGCAAGGCGCCGCCTGGGGGGCGCCGCTTAGGGGGCGCCGCCGGGGAGGACGATCAGGTGGCGGCGGACCCAGGCGCGCCGCTCGACATCGGTCAGCGCGTCGGGCGCCGGGGGAGTCGAGGGAGCGGAGATGGCAATGGGGGTGGGAGTGCCGGCGGGACCGAGCTCCTGATCTTCGAGCCGCCGCAGCTCTTCTTCTGAGCGCTGCAGGACGCCGGGCTCGCCCCGGGCGCGCAGAATGGTGTCGAGCTCAAGGAGGCGGTGGGTGCGCTCGAGCACCAGACGGCGCAGGGGGTCGTCGCTCGAGCCGGGACCGCGTCGCCTCATACGCAGGGGAGTGCGCGCTACCAGAGACCGGCGTTCGTGAGCAGCGCGATCACGCCGGGGAGCTGGTCCTCGGTGATGGGGTCAGGGATGTAGACGGCCAGGCCCGGGCGGTGCGCGGCGTAGTTGCCGAGGATGCGCGGCGCGTAGTCGGCGGTCTCCCAATAGCCGCCGACGGGCGGCACGGCAGGCAGGCCCACCGAGAGCCACGCCTTGGTGGCGCCGGCGCCGGCGTTGTAGGAGGCAACCGACCAGTAGAGGTCGCCGCCGTGGATCTGGAGCGCCTCGGCCATGTAGCGCACGCCGGCGCGCACGTTCTGGACGGGGTCCAGGATAGCGTCGCGGGGAGCGATGTAGCTCCAGTCGCCGTAGATGATGCCGCTGAAGGTGCCGGGCATGAGCTGCATCAGCCCCATGGCGCCGGCCCAGCTCTCGGCGGTGGCGTCACCGGCGCTCTCCTGCTGGATCATGGCGAGCAGCAGATCGTCGTCGAGCTTGCGCGCGGCGCCGGTCAGGCGCCCTTCGGCGGCGGCTTCGGCAAGCATCTGGCGCACGAGCGGGCGCCACTGCTCGATCTCGGAGTCAAAGGCGATGCGCGCGACGTTGGCAGGCTGCCACGCCGGGGGCGGCGGGGGAGCGACGGGAGCAGCGGGCTCCGGGACCACAGCTTCCGGCTCGGGCGCGGGCGCGGGCTCCGGCTCGACGACCACAGGGGCCGGTGTGGGCTCCGCGAACAGGTCGAGCGGCGTCTCAGTTTCGACGGGCACGAACGGGGTAGCAGCGAGAGGTGCCAGGACGGTGGCCGGCGCACGCTGCACGTCGGTCGAAGAGGAGGCCCCGAACGTGACGGCGTGAGCGGCCTGCGGTGCGCCGAGGTCGATCAGGTTCGCCTGGCGCGCCGCGCCGCGCAGGGCGGGGGCGACGATGGCGGCGCCGACGGCGGCACAGAGGAGAAAGGGCGCAGTAGCGCGGGCGGCGCGGGCGAGATGCCCGGTGGTGATGGGGACAACCGGGAGCGTGGT
This sequence comes from Chloroflexota bacterium, assembly GCA_035764305.1. Taxonomy (GTDB): domain Bacteria; phylum Chloroflexota; class UBA11872; order UBA12225; family UBA12225; genus DASTZM01. The sequence goes on from DASTZM010000818.1 coordinate 5,481, forward strand.
CCCGGCGGGAACGGCTTCGGCGCCGGGCGCCGGGGCCAGGTGGGCGACTTCCGTCGCGGAGGGCGGGAGCTGCACCATCCGCCGAAGTCTCCCTGGGAATGGTCCTTTCCGGACGGCGACTAGCCTGCTGTGGTTAGCCCGATCGGGCTAGACAGCGGCCGGCGGGCCTGGAAGGGGCTTGCGTGACCTCAGACAGGGCTCAGGCGGCTTCGACGGGGACGAGCGTGAGTGTCTTGCGCTCGCCCGAGCGGAGGGCGACGACGGGGAGGAGCTGCCCGATCCCGGCCGACTGCAGGGCTGTCTGGAGGTCGGCCGGCTTCCGGACCGGTCGGTTGGCGACGGTGAGGATGAGGTCGCTCACCTTGAGGCCGGCCAGGGCGGCGGGCTTGCCGGGCTCGATCTGGACGACCTCCAGGCCGACGGCCTGGTCGAGCTCGTGGCGCCGGCGCCAGGCGGCGGGGACCGGGCGGGGCTGGGTGGCGATGCCCAGGTAGGCGCGCCGCACGCGTCCCTCCCGGATGAGGAGGCCGGCGACCTGGCGGGCGGTGTTGACCGGGATGGCGAAGCAGATCCCCTGCGCGCCGGGATGGACGGCGGTGTTGACGCCGATCACGCGCCCGCGCGAATCGACGAGCGGGCCGCCCGAGTTACCGGGGTTGAGGGCCGCGTCGGTCTGGATGACGTTCTCGATCATGCGCTTGCCGTTGGGGGACGGCAGCGTGCGCCCGAGGGCGCTCACGACGCCGGCGGTGACGCTGGTCTGGAGGCCGTGCGGGTTGCCGATGGCGATGGCGACCTGCCCGACGCGCACGCGGTCCGAATCGCCGAGCGCAATGGCGGGAAACTGCCGGGCGTAGTGGCCCTTGACGCGCAGCACGGCCAGGTCGGTGCCGGGATCGGTCCCGACGACCTCGACCTCGAGGCTGCGGCCGTCGGGCGGGACGGCCTCGAGCTGTTTGGCGCCGTCGACGACGTGGTTGTTGGTGAGGATGTAGCCGTCGGGCGTGAAGAAGAAGCCGGAGCCGGCGCCGCGCACCTCGAACGGCCCGCGCCGGGTGGCCACCTGGTTGAGGACAGAGATGTTGACCACGGCGGGGCTGATGCGCGCGACGGTCCCGCTGATGGCGCGCGAATAGGCGTCGAGCAGCTCGTCGTCCTCCTGGGCCGGGATGTCGGGGGCAGGTGCGGGATCGACGAAGACGCCGCCGACGTACTTCATGCTTCCTTTATAGAGCCGCCGTCTACTAGCCGTTTGGGCGGGTATCCTGCTTGCCACCGATGTACGTCAATACGGCCAAGCAGAAGATGCTCGAAGGCAAGCCGGCGTTCGGCTACGCGCTGCACCTGGGGTCGCCCATCGCGGCGGAGGCGATGGCACGCACGGGGATCGACTTCCTGCTGGTGGAGACGCAGCACGGGACGTGGGGGCACGACTCGGCGTTCGCGGCGCTGATGGGGATCACCGGCGGGAGCGCGGTGCCGATGGCGCGCATCGCCAAGAACGACTACTTCCTGATCGGCAAGATGCTGGACCAGGGGTGCATGGGGATCATCGTGCCGATGGTGGATACGCCGGCGGACGCAAAGGCGGCGGCGGACGCGTGCCGGCTGCCGCCGCGCGGGGTTCGCTCCTGGGGCATGGGGCGGGCGCGCGCCTACGGGGACGACTACCTGCTGTGGGCGGACGACCAGGTGTACGTGGCGGTGCAGATCGAGAGCAAGACGGCGGTAGACAACGCCGAGGCGATCATGGCGACGCCGGGGGTGGACGGCTGCTGGATCGGTCCGAACGACCTGGGACTGAGCATGGGCATCCACCCGCGCGACATCCCCAACAGCGACGAGCACGCCAGGGCGCTGGAGACGGTGAAGCAGGCGTGCAAGAACACGGGCAAGATCCTGGGGCTTTCATGCTCCAGCCCGGAGGAGGCGGCGCGGCGTGCGAAGGACGGC
>DASTZM010000819.1:0-3624 GCA_035764305.1 Chloroflexota bacterium
GGCTCGGCAACCTTTTTGGTCACCAAGTGGCAGGATGCTCGGCCGGATGCGCTGGCCGCGGCGGGCACCCCAGGTGGTCGTGGGGCTGACGCTGGCTGCCGTGCTGGGGCTGGCGGCGCCGGCGGCGCCGGCGGCGGCGCAGGACGTCAGCGGAGAGGAGCCGCCACCGCCGGCGGCGACGCCTGCGGGGCCGAGCGGCGTGGCGGCGCTGCTGGACGACCGCGCGATCCTGGATCGGCTGGAGCTGCGCGTTGCTGGACTGCCACCCGCGCCGGTGGGGCTGGTGTACCGGGTGTGGCTGCGCTCGGACGACGAGACGCTGGCCGAGGCGGCCGGCGAGCTGTCGGTGGACGCGAACGGCGAGGCGGCGATGGCGTGGTCCGAGCCGGGAGGCGAGGCGCTGTTTGTGGCGTACAGCCAGGTGCTCGTGACGCTCGAGCGGGCGGCGCCGGCGGCGCAGCCGGGGACGCTGGTGCTGGGCGGACGGGTGGATCCCGGGGCGCTGACGCAATTCCGGCGGCTGCTGGTGCGGTGGCCGGACTCGCGCTACGGCACGGCGTCGCTGCAGGGGCTGCGGCAGCTGGTGGCGAACACCACGCTGCAGGCCGCGGTGCTGCGCGAGGCGGCGGCGAACGCAGACCTGGCGGCGATGCGGCGCAAGGCGGAGCACCTGGTCAACCTGGTGGAGGGGAGCCACGGCGCGTACGCGGGCGACCTGGACGGGGACGGCCGGGCGGAGGACCCGGGCGACGGCGTGGGGTTGCTTCCATATTTATGGGGAGCGCTGATGCAGACCCAGTTCGGCTGGGCGGTGGCAGTGGACGAGCGGGTGGCGGATGAGTCGCTAGCGGTGCAGCCGGCGCTGCGGTACGCGCTGGCGTGGGCGGGCTTCGTGCGCGACACGGGGTCGGAGCTGGCCCAGACGACCGAGGTCAGCCGGGCGCGGGAGCTGGCGGGACACCTGTCCACGGCGGTGGGGCGCATCACGGCGGCGGTCGACCCGCGTGACGACGAGGCGCTACGCCAGGAGATCGCGGCGCAGGAACTGGCGCCCGCCTACGAGAGCGCGCTGGGGCTGCTGCACGTGGCGCTGCTGCCGCCCGCGTCTCAAGCGACGGCGGCCGGGGGCGCGCCGGAAGGAAAGGGCGGGTAGGTGAGGAGTCGACGGCGCGGCCGGCGGCGGCTCGGGTCGAGGCTGTGGCGTCCGGCCCTCTCGGCGGTGACGCTGCTGGCGCTGCTGGTCTCGCTCGTGGTCCCGATGGCCGGGCCGGCGCCGACGGAGGCGCAGACGTTCACGCAGCAGGCGACGCTGACGGTGTTCACCCAGCCGGTGGAGGTGCAGCGCAGCACGGGGAGCCGGGACACGGGCAGCTCCGGCATGACGCTGAACGTGGGGGACCGGGTGTTCACGGGCCCGGGCGGGCAGGCGGCGCTGACCTTCTTCCAGGGCTCCGAGATGGAGATCTCGGAGAACTCGGAGATCATGGTGCAGCAGCTGGAGCAGAAGGCAGGGGGTGCCTCGACGGTGGGGGTGGGGCAGGCGGTGGGGTCAACGGTGTCCAAGGTGGCGTCGCTGTTCAACCCGGCGTCGCGATTCCAGGTGAACACGCCATCGGCGGTCGCGGTCGTGCGAGGCACGATCATCGGGGTCGACGTCGACGAGAACAAGCTGCAGAAGTTCCATTGCCAGCAGGGGCAGTGCGACATCACGGCGGGCGGCAACACCCAGTCCCTCCACGACGGCGAGTCGACGTTTGTGCTGCCGCCGCCGCCCACGCCGCAGGTTATCCCAACACGCGCGCCCAGCCGGAGTGGCGAAGAGGGCGACGGGCAGGGGCCGGGGCAGGGTCAAGGGTTTGGGGTGGGCGGCGTGCCGACCCCATTTGGCGGGGCTGACCAGCGGCCGTCGACGCCGATCTCTTCGACGCAGCTGCCGAGCATCCTGGCGACGGTGGCCGGGACGGCGACGGCGCTGGGGATCGTGATCGCGTCGCCGACGCCGAACCTCTCGACGGCGACGGCGGCGGCGATGGGAACGCAGACGACGGTGGCGGGCACGGCGACGGCGGCGGTGCCGCCGGCGACGCCCAGCCCGATTCCGGCGACGCAGACGCCCGTGCCGGCGCCGACGGCGACGCCGATACCGGCGCCGTCGGCCACGTCCGAGCCGGAGCCGGCGCCGCCCGCGAACACACCGGTGACGACGTACACCCTGACGGTGTCCAAAGCCGGGGGCGGGTCGGGACGTGTGTACGCCTCTGACCTGAGTCTGGACTGCGGCACGGCGTGCACGTCGCTGGTGCACGGGTACGCCGCGGGGACGGTGGTGGTGCTGAGCCAGAGCGCGGATACGGCGGCGGGTGGGTACTTTGCGGGTTGGGGGGGCGCGTGCTCGGGGTACTACGAGTGCATGGTCACGATGGACGGGTCGAAGTCGGTGACGGCGTTCTTCGAGCCGCCGTACGTGCCGCCGACTGCGAGCCCCACCGCCATCGCCACCCCGGTCTCGACGCAACCGACCCCCACCGGCACCGTTGCCGGCAACACCCAGACCGGAACCAACGTCCCGTACAGCGCGAGCGTCGGCTCCATCACGTTCGCGATCACCTTCGACAACGTCATCGCCTCGGGCGACACGACCATCGCCTCCACGCCCGTGAGCGGCGTAGCGAGCCCGCCGTCGGGCACGGTCCTCAACGGCACCGTCTACACACTGTCCACGACGGCGACGTTGGGCGGTGGCTTCAGTGTCAGCGTCCCGTTCGACTCCGCGTTCCTCGGCGGGCGCGCCGCCGGCGACGTCACGCTGGCGTACTACGTCGCGTCTTCGAACACCTGGCACTTCGTCAGCTCCACCGTCACCGGTTCTGGCCCGACCTACACCGTCAGCGCGTCATTCCCGACCACCACGGGCTACGCTGCGAGCCAGGTCGAGGGCGGCCTCATGACGCGCCTGTTCGCCGGCGCCGCCCGCATCGGTGGTTTCCTCCGGTCTGCCCTTTCCGCACTCGTCGGGTCGGTCTCGTCGTTTGTCGTGCCGCTGGCGGCCGACGCTGCGCCGCTCGCCGCCGGCACCGCGACCGAGATTCCCACGGGAAAGTTCGTGGTGACCGGGACCGCCACGGCGACGGCCACGGCGACGGCCACGGCGGTCGGCACACCGGCGGCGTCCCTCACGCCTCAGCCGGCGAGCCAGACGGCGACGGCGTCTGCGCTGGCCGCGACGGCGATCGCAGGGTCCTCGCCGCCGGCGGCGCCGACGTCCGCCGAGCCGGCGACAGTCACAGTCACGCCCACCGCGACGGGAACGATGGCCGCGACCGCCACGCCAACCGCCACGCCGCCGGCGACTGCGCCGGCGACTGCGCCGGTGCGGCCCCCAGCCGCCCGGACGAGGGCGCGAGAAAGCCCAACGCTCCGGCGACAGACTTGGTGAATGCTCTGCGATTCAGGGTCATGGTTTGCAGCCTTTCCACACCCACTCGAACGGGTGCAGCCTACCATGCCCGTGGATCGCTCGCGGCGCGGTGGGCTACGCGCCGCGGGTATCGACCGCCGCCGACAGCATTCGCCGCCGGTTCTCCAGCAGGTCCGACAGCTCCTTCCCCATGTTTGGATTCACGG
>DASTZM010000820.1:0-3353 GCA_035764305.1 Chloroflexota bacterium
AGACCGACGGGCCCTCCAGGTTGCCGCCGGTGCCCCACAGCGCCGACCAGCCGGGCAGGTTCTTGCTCTGCGCCAGCGCGTTAAGCGCGTTGACGTCGGCGTACTTAGGATGGAACTGCTTCAGGTAGTGGGACGGCGCCAGCCAGGTCGTGTTGTTCAGCGCACCTGCGCCGGTCTTCGCCATGATGATCGGCAGCAGCGGGTTTGGCACGGCGTACTGCACCTTGAAGGTGTAGTTGTCCACCGCGCTGAACTTGCCCATGGCGAACTCGCCGCCGATGCGCACGCGCATTCCGGGGAAGTTGGGCGCCGCGATGATGTCGGCCACGCCCGCCATGTCCTCCCAGTAGAAGCGCACGTCCTCGGTCGTCACTTCCTTGCCGTCGGACCACTTCATGCCGCGGCGCAACGTGAACGACCACTCGGTCGCGTCGGCGTTCTGCTCCCACGTCTCGTACAGGTTGGCGGCGATGCGCAGCGTGTTCTGGTCCGGTGCATCCCACTCGATGCCGTACTCCTCACGGAGCTTGCCGGGGCCGACTCGGTCAGACAGACCGGTGTAGCCGCGGTGCCACGTGCCGCCGAACGTGCCGACGCGATCGAGCGGCTTGATCACGCGCGGGTTCTGGGGGAGGCGCTGCGTGACGGGCGGCAGCCCCTTCCCGGCCAGCGACGGCGCGTCCTTGTACGTCATCGCCTGCGCCATGACCGACGCGGCGGGCGCCGCCACTGCCGTCACTACGGCGCCGGCGGCCGCCACGGCTGAGCGACGCAGGAATGCGCGGCGATCTGTCCTACCTACCATGTACATGACCCTCCAGTGCCTTCCGTTTTCGGACCGGCGCCAGGATGGTAGTACTGCTGTACCGTGGCGTCAACCGCCCGACCGGTTTTCTCCGGCCTTCTGGTCTACCGTCACCTGGGGCACCGGTTCTCCCTCCTGTACCCAGAAGGCTGGCACCAGGCCAAGGCGCCACGCGCAGCGGGAGGCGGTGTTGTCTTTTCACCCGACCCGGAGGACCTCCACACCTCCGTCCTGGTCCAGAGTCGCCGCCTTCCATCCGCGGTCGAGCCGGCCGACCTCCCCGCGCTGCGCGACGGCATGCTCGAAGGGATCCGGCAGCTGCCCGGCGCCGCGATCGAGGAGCAGAAGGCGGAGGCGGTGGCTGACCGGCTGCTCGACGCCGAGGCGAAGCACACTTACCGTGACCCAGAGGCCGGCGTGGTGAGGAAGCGCTGGATTCGCCTGCTGTGCCAAGGGAGCGTCCAGGTCAGCATCGTCTGCCAGGGCTCCAGCGAGGAGCGCTACGCCTACTGGCTGCCCATGTTCAACACGGTCATGCGCACGGTGAAGTTCGCCGATTGGTGGGCCGAAGCGACGGGCCACTCCTGGCGAAAGACGCTCGACGCCCCCGTCGACTGAGCGGGATGGCCACTGTCTTCATCCCAGCCCAGCTGCGCGAGCTGACGGGCGGCGCCCGCACCGTCGACGTGCCCGGCGAGACACTAGGCGAGGTCCTCGCAGCGCTCGACGCGCGCCACGCCGGTATCAAGGAGCGCCTGCTGCACGACGAGGGCGACGCCCTTAATCCTTATATAGAGGTCGCCGTGGGCGACGAGATCGCCTCGCTCGGCCTGCTCACCCCGGTCGGTCCCAAGACCGAGGTGCACATCCTGCCGAACGTCTCCGGTGGCTGACGTCTTCTTTTCCGCGCGCGTGCCGCCCCCCGGGGCGCCGCCGGAGGAGCCCCCGCTCTCCCCGCCCGCGCGCGTGCGTCAATGGGCACGTGGTGTCATGCGTGAGACGGCGCGCATCTTCGCCAACACGCCCCGCGTCGTCGCGCTGGTCTGGCGCGCCAGCCCGGCGCGGGTCTCCGTTTTGTGCGCCCTCACGCTTGCCCAGGGCCTCCTCCCCACCGCCACCGTCTGGCTCAACAAGCTCGTCGTCGACCAGGTCGTCGCCGCGGTCACCTCCGGCGGCGATCCCGCGGCGCTGCAGCGCATCTTCTGGCTGGTCGCCTTCCAGTTCCTGCTCGGCGCGGCCGGCATCGGCCTCAACCACGTCTCCGGCTTCGTCCAGCAAGCGCTCTCCGACCTCGTCTCCCACGACCTGAGCGTCCGCGTCTTCGCCAAGGCCAACACGCTCGACCTCTCGTACTTCGAGACGCCTGAGTTCTACGACCGCCTGCGCAACGCACAGCGGCTCGGCTCTCAGCCGGTGCAGCTGGTGACGGGCGGACTGCTCGGGCTTGTCCGGCAGACGATCACCTTCGCCACCATGGTCACGCTGCTGTTCCGCTTCCACCCCCTTCTGCCGCTGGCCATTGTGCTCGCCGCCATCCCCAATCTGGTCACGCAGATGTACTACGGCCGCTTCGGCTGGCGCCTGCAGCATCGCCTTGCGCCGCTGTATCGCAAGCAGAGCTACTTCGGCGGCGTGATGACCAGCGACCAGCAGGCGAAGGAGATCCGCGTCTTCGGGCTGGGCGACCACCTGCTCGGGCGCTACGTCGACGCCGCGCTCGAGACGATCCGTCAGCAGTGGGTCTTCCGCGCGGGACAGCGCCGCGCTACGACCCTGCTCACACTCCTTTCGGCCGTGATCTCGTCCGGTGCTTATCTCTTCGCGGTGCTCGAAGCCGCCGCCGGGCGTATCACCCTGGGTGACCTGACGCTCTACACCGGCGCCGTCGCACAGGCGCAGGGCGCGCTCGGCCAGATGCTGGGCGGCGTGACCGGGATCTACGAGACCAACCTGCAGGTAGACGACCTCTTCATGTTCCTGGACTTCGAGCCGAAGGTGCGCTCGGCTCCCGGCGCGCCGCACGTCCCGCGCCCCATCCGCCACGGCATCGAGTTCCGAGACGTGTCGTTCAGCTATCCGTTCTCGGACCCCAACGCCGGATCCAGCGCGGGCGACCTGATCCAGACGCCGTACGGCGTCATGCGCCTCCCGCCCGTGCGCCGCGGCCCGTGGGACCGGCGGGGGCGCGACGGGGAGGGCACCCGGCGGCGCGGCCCCGCCCAGGTCCTGCGCGGGGTCAGCTTCACGCTGCAGGCGGGCAAGACACTCGCGCTGGTGGGGGCCAATGGCGCGGGCAAGACCACGCTCGTCAAGCTGCTGGCACGGCTCTACGACCCGACGGGCGGGCAGATCCTGCTCGACGGCACCGACCTGCGCAACTACGACGTCGACGACCTCCGCCGGCAGGTAGCGGTTGTGTTCCAGGACTACGCCCGCTTCCAGCTGCCGGCGCGCGACAACATCGGCTTCGGCCAGCTCGAGCACCTGGGCGACCACGAGCGCGTTGTCCTCGCGGCACGCCAGGGCGGCGCCGAGCCGGTAGTGGAGG
>DASTZM010000821.1:0-3181 GCA_035764305.1 Chloroflexota bacterium
GCGGGCGCGGACCGGCCGGCGCGGGGCGGGACGCTCGGTGTGCGCCGGCCGGCCTGGCGCCTCAGGGACCCGGCACCGACGCGCGACACCGCCACGGCTCCGGCCCCCAGGCCGCCGGCGATCAGAAGCGCCGCGATGACGCCCACCGAGCCTCCGGCCCGGGCGTGGAAATAGGCGAGCAGCAGCACACCCATGGCCGCGACCGCCAACACCGTCCCCCACGGCAACGGCGGGCGACTCACGCGTGTTCACTCTGGCCGGACGTCAGCAGGCGGCGCGCCGCTTCGTCGGCGGTGAGTCTCCGCGCCGCGACCGCTCGGGCAAGGCCGTCAAGCCGCCCATCGCTCCGCGCGGCGCGCTCAAGCGCCGCCATCACGCGCCGCGCAGCGGCGCGCAGGACACGACGCTCGGCGAGCCGCACTGGCGTCGCCGCGCCGGTCGCGCCGTCCACCGCGCGGTGAGCCGCCAGCGCGTCCGCGAGCTCGGGGATCCCGTCCCCCGTCGTGGCGACGGTCTTGACGATCGGGATGCGCTGCGCTCCAGCTCCGAGCGGGCCGCAGGCGAAAGCGAGGTCGGCGACCAGCTGGTCCGCGCCGCTGTGGTCGGCCTTGTTCACCGCGATAACGTCGGCGATCTCGACGATCCCCGCCTTGAGCGCCTGGACACCGTCGCCGAGACCGGGGGCGACGACGAGGAGCACCGTCTGCGCGGCTGTGGCGACGTCGAGGTCGGCCTGTCCCGCGCCGACCGTCTCGAGCAGCACCGTGTGGAACCCGGCGGCGGTGAGGACAAGCGTAGCGGCGGACGCCGCGTCGGCCAATCCGCCGGAGGCGCCGCGACTCGCCACGCTGCGCACAAACACACCGGGATCACCATGCAGGCGCTCCATACGCACGCGGTCGCCAAGCAGCGCGCCGCCCGAGTGGGGGCTGCTGGGGTCGACGGCGATCACACCTACCGAGTGGCCGCGCCGGCGCAGCTCCGCCACGAGCGCCGCTGCAAGCGAGCTCTTCCCCACGCCAGGCGCACCGGTGATCCCGACGACGTGCGCCGCCCCGCCGAACGCGCGCGCCGCTGCCACCACTCCATCAGACTGCTCCCCACCGCGCTCCACGAGTGTCAGCAAACGCGCGAGGGCGCGCCGGTCCCCACCGCGCGCGGCCTCGAGCAGGGCAGCGCCGTCCGTCACGGGCGGCGCTGCAGCAGCTCGACCAGGACGCCGTGGGTCGAGCGCGGGTGCAAGAAGGCGACCAGACCGCCGTGCCCTTCGCGCGGCGTAGCGTCTATCGGCTCGAATCCGGCCGCGGTCAGCCGCGCCAGCTCGGCCGGGAGATCGTCCACCGCGAAGCAGACGTGGTGCAGTCCCTCGCCGCGGCGCTCCACGAAGCGCGCGACCGAGGCGTCGGCGCTGTCGGGCACGAGCAGCTCCAGGTTGGGTCTGGGCTCAGGGACAAAGCAGACGCGCACCGCCTGCGCCGGCACGGCTTCGGGCGCGGTGCTGCTGGCGCCAAGCAGCGTCTCGAAGGTGCGCGCGGCGTCGTGCGAGCGCACCGCGATGCCGACGTGGTCGATTCCGAGGATCACGCCCGCTCAGTGTGGCCGATACTCGCCGAAAACGTCGCGTAGGGTCGAGGCCATCTCTCCCAGCGTCGCGCCGGCGCGCGCGCACTCGATCAGCGGCGGGACGAGGTTGTCGGTGCCGGCAGCGGAGGTGCGGAGCGCGCCCAGAGCGGCCGCGACATGCCCGCCATTTCGCCCGTGTCGCAAGGCGGCCAGTCGCTCAGCCTGCTGCCGGCGCACCGCCGGGTCGACGCGCAGCAACTCGCCGGTCGCACCTGTATCGCCGGGACGCTCGGCCCGGAAGCGATTCACCCCCACCACGGACCGCTCGCCGCGCTCGATCTCCGAATGAAAGACGTAAGCGCTCTCCTCGATCAGCCGCGCTTCGTAGCCGCCCTCGATTGCGCGCAGGGCACCGCCCAGGCGGTCGATCTGGGCGAGCAACGCGCTCGCGGCGGACTCGAGGTCGTCGGTGAGACGCTCGACGAAGTAGGCGCCGGCGAGAGGGTCGGTAGTGTCGGCGGCGCCGCTCTCGTAGGCGACGATCTGCTGCGTGCGCAGCGCCAGGTGCGCCGTCGCTTCGGTGGGCAGGGCGAGCGCCTCGTCGAGCGCGTTGCAGTGCAGGCTTTGCGTCCCACCGAGCGCCGCCGCCATGGCCTGGAGCGTGACTCGCACGACGTTGTTGTGCGGCTCCTGCGCCGTGAGCGTGCTCCCCGCGGTCTGGGTGTGGAAGCGCAGCTTGCACGAGTCGTCGTTCTGCGCGCCGAAGCGCTCGCGCATCAGCCGCGCCCACAGCCGGCGGGCGGCGCGGAACTTGGCCACCTCCTCGAAGAAGTTGGAGTGGCAGGCGAAGAAGAACGAGAGACGCGGGGCGAAGGCGTCGACGTCGAGGCCGGCCTCGCGCGCGGCCTCGACGTACGCGACGGCGTGGCCGAAGGTCAGCGCGACCTCCTGGGCGGCGCTGCACCCGGCTTCGCGCAGGTGGTAGCCGCTGATGCTGATCGGGTTCCAGCGCGGCATCTCCGCTGTGCAGAAAGCGATCACGTCGGTGACCAGGCGCAGGCTGGGACCCGGCGGGTAGGAGTACGTCCCGCGCGCTACATATTCCTTCAAGATGTCGTTCTGCAGCGTGCCCGCCAGCACGCGCCGGTCGACCCCCTGCCGCTCGGCGGCGACGACGTAGAACGCCAGAAGGATCGCCGCCGTCGCGTTGATGGTCATCGAGGTGCTGACGTCTTGGAGGGGGATCGCGTCGAACAGCCGCGCCATATCCTCGGCGCTGCAGATCGAGACGCCGACGCGTCCCACCTCGTCTTCGGCTAGCCGATCGTCGGCGTCGTAGCCGAGCTGGGTGGGGAGGTCGAACGCGACCGAAAGGCCGGTCTGCCCCTGCTGCAGGAGGTAGCGGTAGCGCCGGTTCGACTCCTCGGCCGCAGCGTAACCCGAGTACTGGCGCATCGTCCAGAGCCGGCCGCGGTACATGGTGGGATAGACGCCGCGCGTGAACGGGAACGCGCCCGGATCGCCGAGCTTGGTCTCGTAGGACCAGTCGCCCAGGTCCTCCGGGCGGTAGACGGCCTTGATGCTCGCGGAGGAGGCGTGGGGAGCCCGCGGGGCCTCT
>DASTZM010000822.1:0-6767 GCA_035764305.1 Chloroflexota bacterium
GCCGGCGGCGGCTCGATCGCGCGAGTCGACCGCTTCGGGCTGATCAAAGTGGGGCCTGACTCGGCCGGCGCGCAGCCCGGGCCGGCGTGCTACGGGCAGGGTGGCACCGAGCCGACAGTGACCGACGCGGACCTGCTGCTCGGGTACCTCGACCCCGACTTCTTCCTGGGCGGGCGGATGCGGCTCGATCGGGCCGCTGCCGAGCACGCGATGCGGGAGCGCATCGCCGCACCGCTGGGGCTGGACGTGACGGCGGCGGCGCGCGCCATCCATCACGTCGTAAACGAGCAGATGGCGGCGGCCGCGCGGATGTACGCCGTCGAGCGCGGGCGCGACGCGCGGGGCTTCCCGCTGTTCGCGTTCGGTGGCGCCGGGCCGGTGCACGCCGCCGGCGTGGCGCAGATCCTGGGCGTGCGCGAAGTGCTGTGCCCGGTCGCCGCCGGCGTTGGATCGACGATCGGGTTTCTCGCCGCGCCGCTCGCGTTCGACTTCGTGCGGAGCCACTACGGCATCCTCGACCGGTTGAACTGGGAGGCCGTGGACGCGCTGTGCGGCGAGATGGAGGACGAGGGACGGGCCATCCTGGCGCGGGCCGGGGTGCCGGCGGAGCACGTGACGGTCACGCGCACCGCGGACATGCGCCTCTACGGTCAAGCGCACCAGATCTCGGTGCCGGTGCCGCCCGGGCCCGTGACCGAGGAGCGCCGCAGCGAACTGGCCGAGGCGTTCGACCGCGTCTACAGCCAGCTCTACAAGCGCACGCCGCCCGGCGTGGCGATCGAGGCGATCAGCTGGCGCGTCGTGACCTCGGGCCCGCGCCCCGACCTGACGCTGCGCCGTGGGGCCGACGCGAGCGGAAGCAGCCAGAAGGGCACGCGGCCGGTGTGCTTCGCGGGCGAGGATTTCGTCTCGACCCCGGTCCACGACCGCTATGCGCTTTCGCCTGGGGACGCGCTTGACGGCCCGGCCATCGTCGAGGAGCGGGAGTCGACGGTCGTCGTGCCGCCCGGCGCACGCGCCACGGTCGACCGGCAAGGCAACCTGGTGATTCTCCTGCCATGACGATCGACCCATTGACGCTGGAGGTGTTCTGGTCGCGCTTGATCGCCGTCGTCGACGAGCAAGCCACGGCGCTGATCCGCACCGCCTTCAGCCCCACCGTGGCCGAGGCGGGCGACATCAGTGCGTGCGCCTTCGACCCACGCGGCTATCTGATCGCCCAGGCGGTCACCGGAACGCCGGGGCACATCAACTCGATGGCGCGGTGCATCCAGCACTTCCTCAAGGAGTACCCACCGGAGACTCTGGCGCCGGGCGACGTGCTGGTCACGAATGACCCGTGGAAGACGTCGGGCCATTTCCACGACGTGACGGTGGTGACGCCGGTGTTCCGCGGTGAGGAGCTGATCGCGTTCTTCGGAAACATCTGCCACCTGGCGGACATCGGCGGGCGGCCGTTCAGCGCCGACGCGCGCGAGCTGTACGAAGAAGGCCTGTTCATTCCGATCACGAAGCTGTTCTCGCGCGGCGCACGGAACGAGGAGCTGTTCAAGATCCTGCGCGCCAACGTGCGCGCGCCCGACGCGGTGGAGGGCGACCTGTACGCGATGAGCGCGGCGAACGACGTCGGCGCCGACCGTCTGCTGGCCTTCATGGCGGAGTTCGGGCTGGAGAGCATCGTGCCGCTCGCCGACGAGGTGATCGCGCGCTCCGACCGCGCGATGCGCGAGGCGATCGCCGCCGTGACGGACGGCACGTACCGCAACCGGGTCACGATGGACGGGTATGACCAACCGGTGACCATCGACGTGGCGGTGACCGTGCGGGGTGACGAGCTGCTGGTCGACTACGCCGGCACCTCACCCGAGAGCACGTACGGCATCAACGTGGTGATGAACTACACCGAGGCGTACACGACGTTCGGGCTCAAGTGCGCACTGGCGCCCGACGTGCCGAACAACGAGGGGTCGTTCCGCCCGGTGACCATCGTCGCGCCGGAGGGGAGCATTCTGAACTGCCGGCCGCCGGCGCCTGTGGCGGCGCGGCACATCGTGGGGCAGTGGCTGCCGATGGTGGTGCACGGCGCGCTGTATCACGCGGTGCCGGAGCAGGTGATCGCGGAGGGCTCGGGCAATCTGTGGATCACGCAGTTCAACGGCCGGTGGGACGACTCGCGCGGCGGCGACCGTTTCAGTCTGCTGTTCTTCAACTCGGGCGGGATGGGCGCGCGCCCCAACAAGGACGGACTCTCGAGCACCGCGTTCCCGTCTGGGGTGCAGGGCACGCCGGCCGAGATCGTCGAGGCGCGCTCGCCGCTGGTGATTCACCGGCGCGAGCTGCGGCAGGACTCGGGCGGGGCGGGGCGCTATCGGGGCGGCCTGGGCCACTGGCTCGAGATCTCTGCGCCCCGCGCGGGCGGGCCGTACCGCTTCTCGCCGTTTTTCGATCGCACGGTCTACCCGGCGCGCGGTCTGGGGGGCGGTGAAGCCGGCGCGGCCGGGGTGTACTGGCTGGAGCGCGCCGATGGCACGCGCGAGCAGCCGAACCCGAAGGGGACGGTGTGGGTCGAGCCCGACACCCGCATCGTGATCGGGCTGCCCGGTGGCGGAGGGGTAGGTGACCCACTCGCGCGCGAGCCGGAGGCGCTTCGCGGGGATGTCGAGAACGGCCTGGTCGCGGGCGAAGGTGCGGAGCGCGCCGAGTGAGGACGCTCTTCCAGGCAGGGAACTTCCTGTACTGGCTGTCGCTCTACTTCTACGTCCCCATCCTGCCGGTGTACGCGCAAGGGATGGGCGCGCCGCTCTCGCTGGTGGGCGTGATGCTCTCGGCGTACGGCGTGATGCAGCTCTCGCTCCGCATCCCCACCGGGATCGCGTCGGACGCGTTGGGCGCGCGCAAGCCGTTCGTCGTCGCGGGGGTGGCCCTGACGGCGCTCGGGGCGCTGGCCTTCATCTGGGCGCCGTCGCCGTGGTTCCTGGTGCTGGCGCGGGCCATCACCGGGCTGGCGGCGTGTGGCTGGGTGGCGATCACGGTGATGTACGCGGCGTACTACGCGCCCGAGCACGCGGCGCGCGCGATCGCCGGCATGGGGCTGACCAACGGGCTGGGGCAGGTGATCGCGACCTACACGGGCGGGGTCGCGGCGGACGCGTGGGGCTGGCACGCGCCGTTCGTGCTTTCCGTGGCGACGGGAATCGGGGGAGTGGTGATGATGCTGCTGTGCCGCGAAGTGCGCGCGCCGGTGCGAACCGGCGGGGCGCTGACGCTGCGCCGGATGTGGGAGGTGGGGACATCGCGGACGCTGCTGCTCGTCTCGACGTTGTCGTCTCTCAACACGTACGCCACATTCACGACGGTGTTCGGGTTCATCCCAGTTTTCGCGCGGGATCTGGGGGCGTCGCGCGCCGAGCTGGGGCTGCTCACCGCCGTCTCGCTGATCCCGTTCACGATCGCGCAGCCGATCGCGGCGCGGCTGTCGGAGCGGGTCGGCTTCCGCACAACGGTCTTCGCGGGCCTGCTGTTGTCGGGGGTGATGACGCTGCTGACGCCGCTCTCGCCGAGCTTCGTCGTGCTGGTGGCGCTACAGGTCGTGGCCGGACTGGGGCGCGGCCTGCTGAGCGTCTCGCTGATGAGCCTGGCCATTCTGAGCGTCGACCAGTCCGAGCGCGCCACGGCGATGGGCGTCTACCAGGCGGTGTACTCGATCGGCATGTTCCTCGGCCCGCTGGTGGGTGGGTTCATTGGCCAGCAGGCCGGCCTGGGCGCCGTCTTCGTGACCACCGGCCTGCTCAGCTGCGGCGCCGCCCTCATGGCGCAGCTGACGCTGCAGCCGCGCTACGCCGCGGCCCGCGCTACGCCCGGACGGGGGTCTTGAGGGGGAGGGCGGGGGCGGTGACGTCGGGGGCGCCGTCGGGCAGGAAGTCGGGCTCCAGCTCGCGCAGCACGGCGCCGGTGTTGGCGCTGGTGACGAGCGACCGGTAGCGGCGCAGCCAGCGGCTGGTGACGGTGCGCCGGGGCGCGACGGCGGTGCGGATCCGCTCGGCGATCTCGGCTGGCGTCAGGTCGACGTTCAGCGTCCCCGCGTCCAGGTCGATGCGGATCGTGTCGCCTTCGCGCAGCGCGGCGATGGGCCCGCCCGCAGCCGCCTCGGGGCTGACGTGCCCGATGGCGCCGCCCTTGCTCGCGCCGGAGAAGCGCCCGTCGGTGATGAGCGCGCACTTGTCGCCCAGACCCATGCCCCCCAGCGCGCCGGTGGGAGAGAGCATCTCCTGCATGCCTGGCCCGCCGCGCGGCCCCTCGTAGCGCACCACGACCACGTCGCCCGCGACGACTTTACCCGAGAGGATGGCGGCGGATGCCTCCTCCTCCGACTCGTAGATCTTGGCCGGCCCGGCGAACTTCCACATCTTGGGGTCGACACCGGCCGACTTGACGATCGCCCCCTCGGGCGCCAGGTTCCCGCCGAGCACTTTCAGCCCACCCTGCGGCAGGAAGGCGTCTTCCAGCGAGTGGATCACGTCGCGGTCCTGCACTTCGGCGGGGGCGATCGACTCGCCGAGCGTCTGGCCGCTGACGGTGGGGCAGTCGAGGTGGAGGGTGCCCTCGCGGCGTGTGAGCTCTTTGAGGATGGCGCCGATACCACCGGCGCGGTGCACGTCGGCGATGTGGACGTCGGCGCGGGAAGGGGAGACCTTGCAGATCAAGGGGGTGCGCTGGGCGACGACGTTGATCCGCTCCTGCGGGTACGGCACGCCGGCCTCACGGGCGATGGCGAGCGTGTGCAGGACCGTGTTGGTCGAGCCGCCCATCGCCATGTCGAGCGCGAAGGCGTTGTCGATCGATTCGAGCGTCACGATCTCGCGCGGCGTCGGTCCGCCACGGCGGGCCATCTCCATGACGGTCTCGGCCGCGCGCTTGTAGAGCGCGACGCGCTCGGGTGTTCTGGCCAGGATGGTCCCGTTGCCTGGCAGCGCGAGGCCGATCGCCTCGCACAGGCAGTTCATCGAGTTTGCGGTGAACATGCCGGAACACGAGCCGCAGGACGGGCAGGCGTTCTGCTCGATCTGGAGCAGCTGATCGTCGGACATCTTGCCGGCGGCGTGGGCGCCGACGCCCTCGAAGACGGTCAGCAGGTCGATCGCCTTGCCGTCGGGCAGGCGCCCGGCGGGCATCGGGCCGCCCGAGACGAAGACGGTGGGGATGTCGACGCGGACGGCGCCGATCATCATCCCCGGCACGATCTTGTCGCAGTTGGGGATGCAGATCATCGCGTCGAAGGCGTGGGCGCGGATGCAGGTCTCGACCGAATCGGCGATCACCTCGCGCGAGGGGAGCGAGAACTTCATGCCCTCGTGTCCCATGGCGATGCCGTCGTCGACGCCGATGGTGTTGAACTCGAACGGCACGCCGCCGGCCTGACGGATGAACTCTTTGACGACGCGTCCCACTTCCTGGAGGTGTGCGTGGCCGGGAATGATGTCGACGTAGGAGTTCATCACGGCGATGAAGGGCTTCTTGAAGTCGCCCTCTTCCCTGATGACGCCGGTGGCGCGGAGGAGCGAGCGGTGCGGCGCGCGCTGCCAGCCCGACTTGATCGTGTCGGAGCGCATCGCGCGGGGGCCGCCGCTGGGCCCGTTCTGGCGGTTCGCGGCGCCGTTGGCGCGGCCGTCCGACTTCCCGTTCGTCGTCATCGTCGTATCTGGGCTAATACTATCCGGAACCAGTGAGAGCGCTGCTCCAGCGCGTGACCGAAGCGTCGGTCAGCGTGGAGGGAGAAACGGTTGGGCGGATCGGCCGAGGGTGGCTGGTTTTCCTGGGCGTTGGGCGAGGGGACACCGACGCGGTCGCGGCGGCGCTGGCCGAGAAGGTCGCGCTGCTGCGGTGCTTCGAGGATGAGCAGGGGAAGACGAACCTCTCGGCGGCGGACGTGGGGGCAGCGTTCCTGGTGGTGAGCCAGTTCACGCTGTACGCGGATACGTCGCGGGGGCGCAGGCCGGGCTTCACGAATGCGGCGCCGCCGGATGAGGCGCGCCGGCTGGTGGACTACTTTGGGGATGAGCTGGTGCGGCGGGGATTTGCGGTGGAGCGGGGGAGGTTTGGGGGTGAGATGAGGGTTAGTCTGGTGAATGAGGGGCCGTTCACTATTTGGCTGGACACGCAGTCGGGGGACGCTGCGCTCCCCCGAGCCCCCTAGCTCGATTCGCGAGGGCCTCGGTCGCTTCGCGACCTCGGCCCCCGCTCTCCCCCTATGCTGGGACCGGCTGACGGAGGGGGAGCTTGTGGGTGGTTAGTTGGTTGTGCCAGCGGTGGATGTGGGTGAGCTGGGCGGGGATGTCGTTGTCGCCGGTGTAGGTGAGGTTGCCGAGCACGCCGTAGAGGGCGTAGTCGGCGTAGACGGGTGCGTCGCCGAGCAGGAAGGGCGTGCGGGCGAGCATCTGGTCGATGGGGTGGAGCAGGTCGGTCAGCTTGGCCACGAGCTGGGGGACCTGCTCGCGCCACTGCTCGATGCATCCCTTGCCGAACTTGCGCTCTTTGTGGCGCCGCAGGAGGGTGCGCTCCATCAGGTCGGGGATGGTCGGGAGAAGGAAGGCGTCATCAATGCGAAACGCGACGTCCTCGAGCTCGCTCTCGACGTAGCGCACGAGCAGGTCATTCAGCCCGGCGCGCTCGTCCGGGAAGAGCCCCAGCCCGAACCGGGCGTCGGCGTACTGCGCGACGTCCATGCCGTCGTCGCGCGCCTCGTAGACGACGACCGCGGGCGAGCGATC
>DASTZM010000823.1:0-8262 GCA_035764305.1 Chloroflexota bacterium
GACGCCGGGCGATCGGTGCAAAGTGAGCTGTCCAGCTTCGCGCGGTGGGTGCTGCATGGCCAGGCGCCGGTGGTGACGGCCGAGGACGGACGGCGCGCGGTGCAGCTGGCCGAGGCCGCGTATCGGTCGGTGGCTGAGAAGCGCGCCGTGCCGGTCGGCACGTAATCTGCCGTAGATACGCCGCGACGGGAGCGGGACAGCCCCATGTGCGGGATCATGGCCTACGTCGGGTCGCGCGACGCGCTGCCTATCGTGCTCGACGGGCTCCGGCGCCTCGAGTATCGCGGCTATGACTCGGCGGGGGTAGCCGTCCTGGACGGGAGTGAATCCGTCACCGTCCGTCGGTCACCGGGCAAGCTGGACAACCTGACTTCCCTCCTCGCGCAGGAGAACGGCGCCCTGCGCGGCAGCGTCGCCATCGGCCACACGCGCTGGGCAACGCACGGACCGCCCACCGAGCGCAATGCGCATCCCCACGCCGACTGCCGCGCCGAGACGGTGGTGACGCACAACGGAATCGTCGAGAACCACGAGGCGCTGAAGGAGTCGCTCGAGGCGGAGGGCCACCGCTTCACCTCGGAAACCGACACCGAAGTGATCGCGCACCTGATCGAGCGCTACGTCGGCCAGGGCCACGACTTCCCGGAGGGGGTGCGGCGTGCGCTCTCCGAGATCCGTGGCGCCAACGCCGTCACCGCAGTGCACGCGCGCTGGCCGGGGATGGTGCTGGCGGGACGCACCGGCCACGCCGGCGGGCTGGTCATCGGCAAGGGGGATGGCGAGATGTTCGTCGCCTCGGATCTACCGGCGATCCTCGAGCGCACGCGCCGCGTCGCGTTCCTGGAGAGCGGCGAGATGGCGGTGGTGACACAAGACGGTGCGCAGGTCTCGCAGCTGGACGGGACGCCGGTCGAGCGCCCGTACGAGACGGTGCAGTACGACCCCCTGGCGGCGGCGAAGGGCGGCTTCCGCCACTTCATGCTCAAGGAGATCCACGAGCAGCCACGCGCGCTGCTGGACACGATCCAGGGCCGGCTGCAGACCCAGGCGCCCTGGGTGCGGCTGGAGGACGTGCGCCTTAGCCCGGACGACGCGCGCGCGCTGTCGCGCGTCGTCCTCGTTGCGTGCGGCACGGCGTGGCACGCCTGCCTGGTGGGTAAGTACCTGGTCGAGGATCTGGCGGGCATCACCGCCGAGGTCGACTACGCGAGCGAGTTCCGCTACCGGCGCGTTCTGCTCGACGAGAACACGTTGGTCATCGCCGTCTCGCAGTCGGGTGAGACGGCCGACACGCTCGTCTCGATGGAGGCGGCGCGCGCCGCGGGGGCGCGCGTGCTGGGCATTGTCAACGTGGTGGGGAGCCAGGCCGCGCGCCTGGCCGGCGAATCCGCGGGGGTGCTCTACACGCGCGCCGGGCCTGAGATCGGCGTCGCCTCGACCAAGGCCTTCACCGCGCAACTCGCCGCGCTGTCGTTGTTCGCCCTGTACCTGGGCGGTTGCCGCCAGGCGGTGGCGGCGGACGACGCGCGGCGTCTGGTCCGCGCGCTCGAGGCGCTGCCCGACAAGGCGGCGGCGGCGCTCGGCCAGAATGAGAAGGCCGACCCCCTGGGCGGCGCGCCGCGCGCGTCGGCGCGCTTCTATGAAGACCTGGCCAGTCGCTACCACCGCGCCAAAGACGTGCTCTTCTTGGGTCGGGGGATCGAGTACCCGATCGCACTCGAGGGAGCGCTCAAGCTGAAAGAGATCTCCTATATCCACGCCGAGGGCTACCCGGCCGGCGAGATGAAGCACGGACCGATCGCTCTGATCGACCGCGACGTCCCCGTGGTGGCGATCTGCC
This sequence comes from Chloroflexota bacterium, assembly GCA_035764305.1. GTDB lineage: Bacteria > Chloroflexota > UBA11872 > UBA12225 > UBA12225 > DASTZM01. The sequence continues at coordinate 1,841 of DASTZM010000823.1, forward strand.
TCAAGGACCACGTCTACGAGAAGATGGTGTCCAACGTCCAGGAAGCCCGCGCGCGTGAGGGACAGGTGATCGCCATCGCGACTGAGGGAGACGACGCGATCGCCTCCAAGGCGGACACCGTCATCACCGTCCCCGAGACCGATGCGCGCCTGGCGCCCATCCTGGCGACGCTGCCACTGCAGCTGCTGTCGTACTACATCGCCGTGCGTCGCGGTTGCGACGTCGATCAGCCCCGCAACTTGGCTAAGAGCGTCACAGTCGAGTAACGAACAACCGAGCGGACGTGCCAACGTATGGCGCGTTGGCGAGGGCGTTAGCTACAAACCCCTCGTGCCGATAGACGTTCACACGCACACGCCCAGACATCGGGAGCGCCCGCAAGCGGGTGGCGGCTGGAGCGCCGGCCAGGAGCGCGCCCCGATGCGCCCCGACCGCCCCGATCCGGGCGCGATCACGTGGGACGACTACCTGCGTGCGATGGAATACGTCGACCGAGCCGTCGTCTTCAACATCGCGCCGCCGCCACCAGGAAGTGACAACGTTGTGCCCGCCGGGGTGGGCGGCGCCGCGCGGACGGCGCGCGACGTGAACGACGCCACCGCCGCGTTGGTCAAGGCGCACCCGGAAAAGCTGATCGGCTTCATGAGCGTCCACCCCCACGACCCCAGCTTCCTGGACGAGATGGACCGCGCCGTCGGCGACCTCGGACTGCGTGGCATCAAGCTGGGTGCCAACTATCAGAACTTCGACCCCGTCGGGGAGGAGGCGTTCCGGCTCTACGCGCGTGCGGAAGAGCTGCGGCTGCCGATCCTGTTCCATCAGGGGACGAGCCCGGTGCGCTTCGCCGACCTGGACTACGCGCATCCGCGCCACATGGACCGCGTGGCGACGCGCTTCCCCGACCTGCGGATCGTCCTGGCGCACATGGCGCACCCCTGGCAGACCGACTGCATCGCGGTGATTCGCAAGCACCCCAACGTGTGGGCGGACATCAGTGCGCTCCACTACCGGTCGTGGAGCTACTACACGTGCCTGCGCTTGGCGACCGAATGGAGCGTGCTGCACAAGCTCTTGTTCGGGTCCGACTACCCGGTGGCCACCCCCCGGGAGACGGCAGAGGCGCTGCCGCACGTGAACGACATCCTGGACGGCACCGCGCTACCGCGCGTGCCGGTGGACGAGCTACAGAAGATCGTGGAAAGGGATTCGCTAGATGCCCTCGGACTCGGTTAGCTCCATGAAGGACCTCGACGGAAAGGTCGCCATCGTGACCGGTGGGGCGACGGGGATCGGGCGCGCGTGCGCGCTGGCCTTCGCGACGCGCGGCGCGCGCGTCGCAGTGAACTACTCGCGTTCGAAGGACGAGGCAGAGCAGACGGCGCGCGACTGCCGGCAGGCGGGCGGCGACGGCTTCGCCATGCCAGTCGACGTGTCGAAGAAGGCGCGCGTCGACGAGTTCGTGCACGAGGCCGTGAGCAAGTGGGGGCGAGCCGACTACCTGATCAACAGCGCCGGCACGACCAAGTTCGCCCGCTACGACGACCTCGACGCGCTGACCGAGGAAGTGTGGGACGACATCCTGGGTGTGAATGTCAAGGGCGTGTTCTGGACGTGCCGCGCGGTGGTACCCCACATGAAGAAGCAGGGCGCAGGAAGCATCGTCAACGTCGGCTCGATCTCCGCCATCCGCCCCGTCGGGTCGTCCATCCCCTACATGGCCTCAAAAGCCGCCGTCCACTCGATGACCCAGAGCATGGCGGTCGCGCTCGGCCCAGAGGTGCGTGTCAACTGCGTCGCGCCGGGCTTCATCGAGACACGCTGGCACGCGGGCCGCGACGACGCGGCGCAGGCGACGCGCGATCGCACCCCTCTCAAGCGGAACGGGACGCCGGAGGATGTCGCTGAGGCGGTGCTCTACCTGAGCACGACCCAGTTCGTGACCGGCGAGATCATCGTCATCGATGGGGGTCGGTTTCTGTCGTAGCCGGCGCCGCCTCTAGCTTTCCGCGCTTCTGGCCCGTGAGCTTGCGGTAGACCCACACGATCGGGTCGTGATACTCGGTGACCACGCGCTCCTTGAGCGGAATGATCGCGTTGTCCGTAATCTTGATGTGCTCCGGACACACCTCCGAGCAGCACTTGGTGATATTGCAGTAGCCCAGCCCGGCGCGCTGTTTGATCAGCTCCAGCCGGTCGTTGTCGTCCAGCGGATGCATCTCCAGCGCGGCCAATCTCACGAACAGCCGCGGCCCTGAGAACGCGGCCTTGTTCTCGTCGTGGTCGCGAATCACGTGGCACACGTCCTGGCACAAGAAGCACTCGATGCACTTGTGGAACTCCTGCACCCGATCGACGTCCTCCTGGTACATGCGGTGGACGCCGTCCGGTCCCTTCGGCTTGGGCTTGAAGGCCGGCACCTCGCGCGCCTTGGCGTAGTTGTAGGAGACGTCGGTCACCAGGTCCTTGATGACCGGAAAGGTCTTCATCGGCTGGACCGTGATCGGCTCGTCCGTGGGCAGGCTGTTCATGCGCGTCATGCACATCAGGCGCGGCTTGCCGTTGATCTCGGCGCTGCACGAGCCGCACTTGCCCGCCTTGCAGTTCCAGCGCACCGCCAGGTCGGGCGCCTCGGTCGCCTGGATGCGGTGGATCACGTCCAGCACCACCTCCCCCTCCTGCGCTGGCACATGAAAGTCTTCGAACGCGCCGCCGGCCGCGCCGCCGCGCCAGACGCGCATCTGGACGCTCTGCTTCCCGGCGTGGGCGAGCCGGGCGTCGCCGCGCGGCGGCGTCGCGCCCGACACCTCGGCGGCCCTGCTCTTCTCCGGCGCGATCACGTCTGCGCTTGCCACGGTTAGTGCTTCTCCTCGAAGAGTGACTTCAGCTCGGCGGGCATCTCCGGCAGCGGCTCGGTGGTCAGCTCCAGCTCGCCTTCGGCGCGGCGCCGCGTGACGACGTTGATCCGTCCCCACTCGGCGTCAGCGCTCGGGTAGTCGTCGCGCGTGTGACCACCGCGACTCTCCTTGCGCAGCAGCGCAGACTTCGTCGCCGCCTCGGAGACGGTGAGCATCGTACGCAGGTCGAGCGCCAGGTGCCACCCGGGGTTGAACTGGCGGTTACCGTGCACCGTGACCGTCGCCAGGCGCTGCTTGAGCCGCTCCAGCTCGTCGAGCGCGCGGGTCAGCTCACCCTCGTTGCGGATGATCCCCACTAGATCCTGCATGCAGTCCTGGAGGTCGGCGTGGATCGCGTACGGATTCTCGCCGCCCGTGCGATCGAACGGCTCGACCATCGCGCGCCCTGCCCCCTCGACCGCGCTCTGGTCGAGCGACGGCAGATCATGCTCCTTAGCGTAGTCCGCCGCGTAGAGCCCCGCGCGACGCCCGAACACCAGCAGGTCGGAGAGCGAGTTGCCACCAAGCCGGTTGGCGCCGTGGAGCCCCGCAGCGACCTCACCTGCTGCGAAGAGGCCGGGCACCCTCGTCGCCGCCGTGTCGGCGTCGACGCGCACGCCGCCCATGACGTAGTGGCACGTTGGGCCAACCTCCATCGGCTCGGCCGTGATGTCGACGTCGGCCAGCTCCTTGAACTGGTGGTACATCGACGGCAGGCGCCGCCGGATGTAGTCCGCCGAGCGGCGAGAGGCGATGTCCAGGAAAGCACCGCCGTGCGGCGAGCCGCGCCCCGCCTTGACCTCCGCGTTGATCGCGCGCGCGACCTCGTCGCGCGGCAGCAGATCGGGCGTGCGCCGGTTGTTGGTCTTGTCCTCGTACCAGCGGTCGGCCTCTTCCTCTGTCTCCGCCGTCTCGGCGCGGAAGAAGTCCGGAATGTAGTCGAACATGAACCGTCGGCCGAGCGAGTTCTTGAGCGTGCCGCCGTCGCCACGTACCCCCTCGGTCACCAGGATGCCCCGCACGCTGGGCGGCCAGACCATCCCTGTGGGATGGAACTGCACCATCTCCATGTCGATGAGCTCGGCGCCGGCCTCCAGCGCCATCCCGATCCCGTCGCCCGTGTACTCCCACGAGTTGCTGGTGATCTTCCAGCACTTGCCGATGCCCCCCGTTGCCAGCACCACCGCCTTGGCGCGGAAGACGACGAGCTTGCCGCTCTCGCGCCAGTAGCCGATGGCGCCAGCGACGCGGTCGCCGTCCTTGATCAGGCGCTGGATGGCGCACTCCATGAAGACGTCAATGCCCTTGTGCACGGCGTGCTGCTGGAGCGTGCGGATCATCTCCAGCCCGGTGCGATCTCCCACGTGCGCCAGACGCGCGTAGCGGTGGCCGCCGAAGTCACGCTGCAGGATGCGACCGTCCTGCGTGCGGTCGAAGAGCGCCCCCCACTCCTCTAGCTCCAGGACGCGCGCCGGCGCCTCCTGCGCGTGCAGCTGTGCCATGCGCCAGTTGTTCAGCAGCTTCCCGCCGCGCATCGTGTCGCGGAAGTGGACTCGCCAGTTGTCCTCCGGATACACGTTGCCCAGCGCCGCCGCGATGCCGCCTTCGGCCATGACCGTGTGCGCCTTGCCGAGCAGCGATTTGCAGATCAGCGCCGTGCGCACCCCCCGCGCCGACGCCTCGATTGCGGCGCGCAGTCCGGCGCCGCCTGCGCCGACCACGATCACGTCGTACTCGTGCACCTCGCGGCCCCCTTCGGCGAACGCCGGCCCAACGCCGTCGCGGACGACGAGACCCGGCGTGGCATCAAAGCTGGTCATCTAGATGAACCGGAAGTCCGCGATGACGCCCATCGAGAGCAGGCGCACGTAGAGGTCGGCCAGCGCGACGCCAAACAAGCTGACCCACGCGAACTGCGGGTGGCGCGGGTTGAGCCAGTTGGTGACCTTCCAGAACCAGGCGCGCAGCGGCTTGCCGTGGAAGCTGTCCAGGTGGCCGCCCACCAGGTACCGGCACGAGTGGCAGGAGAAGGTGTACAGCGAGAGCAGCGCGGCATTCGCCGTCAGCACGAGCGTCCCCACGCCGATGCCGAAGCCCTCCGGGAACATGAACGCCTTGATCGCATCCCACCACAGGAAGACGACAACCAGGACCGACAGATAGAAGAAGTAGCGGTGGAGGTTCTGGAGGATGAACGGGAAGCGCGTCTCGCCGCTATAGCGCTCGGTCATGACGTCCGCCACCGCGCAGGCCGGTGGGGAGCCGAAGAACGAGCGGTAGTAGGACTTGCGGTAGTAGTAGCACGTCGCGCGGAACCCGAGCGGAACGCCCAGAATGAGGAAAGCAGGAGACAGAAACCACCACGCGCCGACGATCGGGATCGTCACGTGCGCGCAGCTCACCGCAAGGCAGGGCGAGTAGAAAGGCGAGAGGTACGGCTCGACGTAATAGTGCTGGTTGACCCACGCCGCCCAGAATGAGTACAGGCCGAACGCGGTGAGCACGCCGGCGAAGGTGAGGGGGTAGGCCCACCACGCGTCGCGGCGCCGGTTCTCGAACGGGCGCCGCACTGGGCGCAGGGCGATAGTCTGGCTGGCCATCTCTCTCCTCGGCGGTCGCGTAGCGGCGCGGCGTCAGTCGTGGTACGGGCGGGCGTCGTCCTGCCCCGCGGTCGGCGGCCGGTACCGCACGCCCCCGGCCCGTTTCATCGCCTCCAGCGCCTGGTTCACCGTGAGCAGCTGCGTCGTCTTGATCGCCTTGTTGTGACCCGGACCGAAGACAGCCAGGAGCGCCCCGGCGGCCGCGGTCTCGTCGGGCGCCTCAAAGATAAAGACGCCGTCGTAGTCGCTGAAGGCATAGTAAAAGCAGATCAGCTTGCCTCCTATCGAGTGAAGGAGCTCTCCCAGCACCTCGCTACGGTCCTCCGGACGCTTGACGAGGGCGGACCAGGCCTCCGGCGTGTAGGCGAACTGCGTCAGATAGGTGGGCATCGGCGCTAGGGTACGCTGTCTCCCGGAGGGACGGCAAAACGTGGGTTCGGACGGCGGCGGGCGGCGGCCCCTGCGGGTGGCGCAGGTGGGGTGCGGGCAGATCTCGGCGGCGCACTTCAAGGCCTACGCCGATACCCATCTCGTCGAGGTCGCCATCGTCGTCGACATCGACCCGGTGGCGGCCCAGGAAGCCGCCGCGGCGAACGGCGGCGTGCCCTGGACGACCAACGTCGAGGAAGCGCTGCGCCGCGACGACGTGGACGTTGTCTCGGTGGCGACGCCGCACTACCTCCACGCGCCGCACGCCGTCGCCGCGCTCCGCGCCGGCAAGCACGTCCTGTGCGAGAAGCCGCTCACCGTGACGCTCGAGGACGCCGACAGCATGATCTTCGCGGCGCAAGACTTCGGACGTTCGCTTGGCATGTGGATGGTCATGCGCTACGGCCCGGCGGCGCGCGCCGCGCGTGACCTGATCCGCGACGGCGCCATCGGCCGGATCGTCAACGTCCGGCTCCCAGACGTGCACAACAAGGCCCCC
>DASTZM010000824.1:0-3448 GCA_035764305.1 Chloroflexota bacterium
CCGGCGCGGTGCTGTTCTGCCTGCCGCTCGTCACGGGCCTCGTCCTGCGCTGGTTCTTCGACGCCCTCACCGGGGACGCCGCGGCCGGCGTCACCGTCGAGACCGCGCTCGCCCTCTTCGTCGCCGCCCGCGCCGCCGGGCTCGCCGCTGACGAAGGCCTGACCATCGGCTGGGTGTCGTTTCGCGACACGAGCATGGGCCTCCTCCGCCGCAACGTGCTGCGCGAGATCGTCTCCGCCTACGGCGCCCGCGCCCTGGGCGAGTCGTCGGGTGAGGCCGTTGGCCGGCTGCGCTCCGACGTGAGCGAGGTCGTCGAATCGATCGACGCCTGGATCGACATGGTGGGACGCACGATCTTCGTCTCCGCCGCGGTCACCGTCCTGCTGCGCATCGACCCCGTCATCACCGCCATCGTCGTCGCCCCGATGACCGTCGTCGTCACCGCGGTCAACATGCTGGAGGAGCGCCTCGTGCGCTACCGGCGCGCGGCGCAGGCGGCGGGCACGTCGGTCAGCGCGCTGCTGGGCGAGCTGTTCGGCGCGGCGCAGGCGCTTAAGCTGGCGACCGCCGTGCCGCATGCCGTCTCCCACCTGCGCGCGCTGGGCGAGGCGCGCCGCCGCGCCTCGATGCGCGACCACGTCTTCACCCAGCTCCTGGAGGGGTTCAACTGGAACGTCGTCAACCTGGGCACCGGCGTGATCCTCCTGCTGGCGGGCCGCGCGATGCGCTCGGGCGCCTTCACCGTGGGCGACTTCGCCCTGTTCGTCGTCTACCTCGACCAGATCGTGTACTTCCCGCTGGAGGTGGCACGCCTGCTGACGACGTACAAGCAGGCCGGCGTCTCGGTACGGCGGCTGAACGACCTGCTGCACGGCGCCCCGCCCGAGCGCCTGGTCAGCTACGACACAGTCACGGTCGCAAAGGACCCGCTCCCTCCACTCCAGGCGCTCGAAGTGCGCGATGTGCGCTACACCCATCCCGGCTCGGGCAAGACCGTCGGCCCGATCACGCTCTCCATCCCAGGCGGCAGCTTCACCGTCATCACGGGCCGGATCGGCGCCGGCAAGAGCACCCTGCTCCACGCGCTGCTCGGACTCCTGCCGCTCGACGATGGCCAGGTGCTCTGGAATGGGCAGCCGGTCGATCCGGGGTCCGGGCGGCTCACGCCGCCCCACGCCGCCTTCGTCCCGCAGGCGCCGCGCCTGTTCAGCGAGACGCTGCGCGAGAACGTGCTGGCCGGCGCGCCCGACGACGGCCGCCTGGAGCGCGCCGTCCACGCCGCGGTGTTGGAGCGCGACGTGGCGCAGCTCGAGCGCGGGCTGGACACCCTCGTCGGCCCGCGGGGTGTGAAGCTGTCGGGCGGTCAGATTCAGCGCGCCGCCGCCGCCCGCGCGCTCGCGCGTGAGCCCGAGCTCCTGGTGCTAGACGATCTCTCGTCCGCGCTCGACGTCGAGACCGAGCGGCTGCTGTGGGACCGGCTGCTCGCGCCACCCCACCGCACGATCCTGGCCGTGTCGCACCGGCGCGTCGCGCTCGAGCGTGCCGATCGCGTCGTCGTCCTCGCCGGCGGGCGCGTCGTCGGAGACGGGTCGCTGCCGGAGCTCCTCGCGACGTGCGAGGCGCTGCGCGCACTATGGCGCGAGGCGGCGGCCAGCTAGCCTCGCGCCTGTCGACGCGCCTTAGGGCCGCACCGCCGTGCCGTCCGCCTTGCGGTCTTCGGCCACGTAGCGCGGGCGCGCGGCGCGCTCGGGGTTGACCAGGGCGGCGGCCTTTTCCTCGTCGACGTCGATCCCCAGTCCGGGGCGGTCGTTCGCGTACAGGTAGCCGCCCTCCAGCACCGGGTGACCCGGGAACGCCTCCAGCTCTGCCTCGCTGAACCAGTTCTCCTCCTGCACGCCGAAGTTCCAGCTCGCCAGGTCGACGTGCATCGCCGCGGTCAGGTTCACGGGGTCGGTGTTGCCCCCTTCCTGCCACGCGGTCTGCACCCCGAAGAACTCGCACAGGTGCGCGATCTTGTTGGCCTGCGTGATCCCACCCGCCTTGGAGACGCGCACGCGGATGAAGTCGATCAGCCGCTCCGAGATCAGCGGCAGGTACTCCTGCACGTTGGTGAACAGCTCGCCCATCGCCAGCGGCGTCGCGCACTGCTGGCGGATCTGCCGGAAGTACGCGATCTGCTCCGGCGGGAGCACGTCCTCCAGGAAGAACAGCTGGAACGGCTCCAGCAGCTTGGCGAGGCGCACCGCCATGTTGGGGCGCAGGTGCTCGTGCACGTCGTGCGTCAGCTTGGGTCCCCACCCGATCTTGTCCCGCAGGTACTCGAACATCCCCGCCACGTTGCGCACGTACGTTTCCTCGTCGAAGACGCGGTCCTTGACGAACTGCCCGGCCACGTTCCTGGGGCGCTTCGCCTCCGCCGCGGCGACCATCCCCTCCGACCCGTAGGCGCCGTACTGGCAGCGCACGTACTGCCAGCCCTCCTCGAGGTAGCGCCGCACGTCCTCTTCCAGCGCCTGGAGCGTCGCGCCGTGGGCGTGCGCGTAGCACGGCACCGCCGAGCGGCACGCGCCGCCCAGCAGCTGGTAGACCGGCATCCCGGCTTCCTTCCCCTTGATGTCCCACAGCGCCACGTCGATCCCGCCCAGCGCGACGTTGTGCGTCGGGCCGCTGCGCCAGTAGCCGCTGGTGAACGTCGTCTGCCAGATGTCCTCGATGTGCGACGCGTCGCGGCCGATCAGGCGCGGCTTGAACCACTCCTCCAGCGCCGCGACGACCGCACCCGTGGCGTTCATGTCGTGCGCCGAGCCGATCCCCCACAGCCCCGGCTGGTCGGTCAGGATCTTGACGATGACCCACGTCGCCGTCGCGCGCGTGCGGATGACCTTCAGGTCGGTGATCTTTGCCATGCGCCAGCGTACCGAAGCGGCTCCGCGCCGCGCCCGTGTGGTATGCCCTTTCGTGTGAACAAGCGCGTCCTCGCGGCCGTCGCGCTGCTCGTGGGACTGCTGCCCGCGACCGGCCTGCGGGCACAGGAAGGCTGCCAGTACATCCTCGGCTTCCTCGCCCTCTACCAGCAGATCCCCACCGTGATGGGGCCCTGCGTCTCCAACGAAACCCCGTCGCCCAACGGCGACTCGCTCCAGCAGACCGCCAACGGACTCGCCGTCTACCGCGCGGCCGACAACTGGACCGCCTTCACCGACGGGTTCCGGACGTGGATCAACGGGCCCCTCGGCATCCAGTCCCGCCTCAACACCGAGCGCTTCCCGTGGGAGGCCGACGCCGGCGCGGCCAGCGCCGCGCCACCCGCCTCCAGCTTCGACCCCAACGCCGTCACCTTGCGCCTGGAGCGCGCCTACGGCGGCCTCAACGGCCCGCTCGGTCTCGTGCACGCGGGCGATGGCAGCGGGCGGCTCTTCGTCGTCGAGAAGCGCGGCACGATCCGCGT
>DASTZM010000825.1:0-4321 GCA_035764305.1 Chloroflexota bacterium
CGATACCGAGCTTCATGTGTGGGGCTCCATCACTCGAATGGTCTCGCCGGTCTTGGCGGACTGCATGGCGGCGTCGACGACGGTCATGGCGCGCAGGGCCTGCTCGGGTGTGACGAGCAGGGCCGCGCGCCCGCGGAGCGCGTCGGCGACGTTGCGGTAGTAACTGGTCCAGTCGCCGCGGACGGTCTCGACGACCATCTCGGCGGCGAGGCCCGAGACGTCGGCGGTGACGCGCGCGCGGTGATTGGGGTCCTCCTTCGCGGCGTCGATGTCGCCGGCGAGCATGGCGCCCTCCTGGGGGTCGAAGCCGTGCTTGACGAGCGAGCCGCGCTCGCCGAGCACGAGCCAGTGGGGTTTTGCCGCGCGGGCGAGGTTACTGATTTCTATGGAATAGAGCACATCGCCGGCGAAGCGGATCAGGAGGCGGGCGTAACTGCCGATCTTCTCGCCCCAGCCGCGGTACTGGATGTCGCAGGTCACGGACTCGACGGGCTGGGGGACGAGCTGGAGGGCCTGGTCGACGAAGTGGGCGCCCCAATCGAAGAGCAGGCCGCCGCCGACGGCGGGGTCGCCGCGCCAGCCGCCCTGGGCGCGGTAGCCGTAACGGACGACCTCGAAGAGGAAGGGGTCGCCGATTAGGCCCTCGTGGACGACCTTCTTGACGGTCAGGAAGTCCCAGTCCCAGCGCCGGTTCTGGAAGACGGAAAGGAGGACATGGTTGCGCCGGGAGCAGTCGATCATGGTCTGCGCCTGGGCGGCGTTGAGGGCGAAGATCTTCTCCACGACGCAGCTGACGCCGGCGTTCATGACGCGGCAGGCGATGTCGGCGTGCGTGTCGTGGGGCGTGACGACGACGACCAGATCGACGCCGCCGGCGGCGAGGAGGTCGTCCACGGTCTCGAAGGTGGCGACGCCGAGCTGGTGTGCGGCCTGGGCGCGCCGCTCCGGGGAGCGGGTGGCGACGGCGGCGAGCTGGAAGTCGGGCACGCGTCCGATCAGATAGGGATGGAAGCGCCGCCCGGCGGAGCCGTACCCGACGATCCCGACCCGAATGGAGCGGTCCGACTGGATGGGTGGTCTAATGGTCGGACCATAGTACACTGTCGGGTGACTTCCGTCCAAACGCGCTGCAGCGGTGAGGTGGCGCCCGGAATCCACTGGGTGGAGCAGTCCATTCTGGACGGCAAGACGGGGGCGGTGTTTGGCGCCCGCGGGGCGCTGGCGATCGACAGCGGGAACAGCCGCGAGGACGGCGCGGCGCTGGCGGAGGTGATCCGGCGGGGCGGGCATACCCCCAGCCGGCTGGCGCTGACGCACGGCCACGGCGACCACGCGATCGGCTCGAGCGAGCTCCCAGGGGCCGAGGTGTTTGCCCACGCGCGGTGCCCCGAGGTGATCCGCCGCCACCTGCCGAGCATGATCAAGAACCAGAACCGCCCGAACCTGGAGGCGGAGCTGACGTGGCCGAGCGTGACGTTCTTGGGTGAGCTGACGATCGACCTGGGTGGGAAGACGGTACGGCTGGTGCACACGCCGGGGCACAGCGACGACTCGATTTGCGCGTACGTGGTGGAGGACGGCGTGCTGTTCAGCGGCGACACGTGCGTCACGATCATCACGCCGGTGGTCTCGGATGGGCACAGCGCGGAGCTGGAGGAGTCGCTCGGGCGGCTGAGCGAGCTGGGGGCGGAGATTCTGGTGCCCGGGCACGGGCCGATCGTCACGGGGAGGGACGCGGTGCGGGATGCGCTACTGTGGCCGGCGCGCTACGTCGCCGCGGTGCGGGCGCACGTGCGGCCGCTGGTGGCGCGCGGCGACTCGGACGAGGCGATCGTGGACGCCACGCCGCACGAACGGTTCGTGGGCGACCGATTCGAGGCGGTCAATCCGCGGGGCGAGAAGCCGCACCAGCTGACGGTGGCGAAGATCGTGGCCGAGGTGCGGCGCGAGGGTGCGGCGGGCGGTGCGCCACCCGATAATGGAAGGACCAGATGACGCAGAGCCCGGTGCTGAGTCCGATCTCGAAGACGCGGGCGTACGAGCAGGCGGCGGAGCAGATCTCGGCGCGGATACGCGACGGGGTGTGGCAGCCGGGGGACCGGCTGCCGTCGGAGCGGGACCTGGCGCTGCAGCTGGGGATCAGCCGCGGCTCGACGAGGGAGGCGCTGCGGGTGCTCGAGGCGATGGGCTGGCTCGAGATCCGCCCGGGCGACGGCACCATCGTGCGCGACCGGGCCGCCAAGGCGGCGGCGGGCGGCGCGGGGGCGGACCTGCTGGCAGGGCTGAGCGTGGAAGTGGGGGACCTGTGGGAGGTGCGCAAGCTGATCGAGCCGGGGGCGGCGGCGCTGGCGGCGGAGCGGTGCAGCCCGGACGAGCTGGCGACGATCGAGGGGGTGCTGGCGCGGATGCAGGAGATGGCCGAGAGCACGGGGCAGGACGCGCCGACGGCGGTGTTCCGGGCGAACCCGGATTTCCACATGGCGGTGGCGTGGGCGAGCGGGAACGCGATGATCGCGCACATCCAGAAGATGCTGGTGGGGGCGGAGGTCCAGGCGCTGCAGAGCGTGACGCACGAAGACCGGACGCCCGAGCAGGCGCGCAGCACGCTGGCGGAGCACCGGCGGATCTACGAGGCGATCCGCGCCGGGAAGCCGCGGGAGGCGGAGCGCGCGGCGTTCGACCACCTGGTGACGAGCTGGATGGCGACGTGGCGCGGCACCCGCAGCGCGTGAGCGGCGGGTGAGCGACGCGTGAGCGCGGACTGGCTGGCGGCGCACGCCGCGGAGGACTTCTGCTACCTGACGACGGTGGGACGGCGGTCGGGCAACGCGCACGAGATCGAGATCTGGTTCGCGGTGCTCGACGGCGCGCTGTACATGATGGCGGGCGGGCGCGACCGCTCGGACTGGGTGCGGAACGTGATGAAGACACCAGAGGTGGGGGTGCGGATCAAGGGGGAGACGCGGCGTGGGACGGCGCGGGTGATCGACGCGGCGGCGGAGCCGGAGCTGGACGCGCGGGTGCGGCGGGTGGTGTGCGAGAAGTACGGCGAGCTGGAGGCGAACGGCGGGCTGAGCGGGTGGGGGAAGACGGCGCTGCCGGTGGAGGTGCGGCTCGCGGACTAGGCGGCGGGTCTCAGGGCCTCGATCATCTTCCTGAGCGCGTCGAAGTGCTGCTGGGCGGTGGTGAAGTCGAGGCCGCGTGACTGGAGGGTGACGTGGGTCGCGCCGAGCTGTTTCCACTGGGCGAGCTGCTCGCGCCAGCGGTCGGGGTTGGCGTCGCCGTAGTTGATCGCGCCCTCGAAGCCGATCTTCGACGTGTCGCGGCCGGCTTCTTTGGCGTGCTCCAGGAGGCGCTGGAAGCGCTGGCCGGCCTTCTCGTTGGGTGGGCCGGTGAGCATCCAGCCGTCGGCGTAGCGCCCCATGCGGCGCAGGACGCGATCGACGTTGGCTTCGTCCATGTCGGCGCGCTGCGCGCCGCCCATCCAGACGGGGATGGGGCGCTGGACGGGGAGCGGCAGGAGGCCGGCGTCGGAGACGCGGTGGTACTTGCCCTCAAAGGTGATGAGCGGTTTGGTCCACAGGCGGCGCATGAGGCGGATCTGCTCGCCCACGCGGGCGGCGCGGTTCTGGAAGTTTTCGCCGAGGGCTTCGAACTCGACGGCGTTCCAGCCGATGCCGACGCCGAGGCGCAGGCGGCCACCGGAGAGGAAGTCGAGCGAGGCGGCCTGCTTGGCGACGAGCGCGGTCTGGCGCTGGGGGAGGATGATGACGCCGGTGGCGAGGCCGATGCGCTCGGTGACGGACGCAAAGTAGGCGTAGAGGACGAAGGGCTCGTGGAAGGGGCTCTTGTGGTTGTAGACGAAGCCTTTGGCGCGATCGGGGCGGTCGGTGTTGGCGCCGAGGACGTGGTCGTAGACGAGGACGTGGTCGTAGCCCATCCCTTCCACCGCCTGGGCGTAGTCCCGGACGGCGTGGCGGTCGAGCGGGAAGTCGTTCTGGGGGAAGAGGGCGCCGAGCTGGATGGGCATGCGGCAGATCGTACAGAGCAGCTTCTGTACGATGCGCGCGATGAACGTGCTGGTGGTGATGAACGACAGCCTGCGGCGCGACCACGTGGCCGCGTATGGCGCGCCGGCGCCGTGGGGGAGGCTGGGACGGGGGCCGGGGGAGGGGTTCATCCACACGCCGGCGTTGGACCGTCTGGCGCGGGAGTCGGCGGTGTTCGAGCGGTTCTACGTCTCGTCGTACCCGACGATCCCGTGCCGCACGGACCTGTTCACGGGGCGCTACTCGTTCCCGCGGCGGCCGTGGCAGCCGCT
>DASTZM010000826.1:0-6864 GCA_035764305.1 Chloroflexota bacterium
TTCGAGCCGAGCAGCGTGCGTCTGGAATCCGGCAAGCTGGTGCGGATCACGTTCGTGAACGAGGGGAAGAACGTGCACGAGCCCGAGATCAAGGACCTGACGCCCGAGAAGAAGGTCGCGGCGGGCCAGAAGGTCAGCTTCGACGTGACGCCCAAGTCCGGAACGCTCAAGCTGTACTGCGAGATCCACGAGTCGCAGAAGATGGAAGGGACGGTGACCGTCTCCGGGTAGCGCGGCGCCGCGGGCTGCGCTACAACTGTCCCAGGAGGGACCGGGCGACATGACAAGCGCAGTGACTCCCACGCAGACGGCCCGCTGGACGCGGCGGCGAACGGTTTCGCTGCTCGGCAGCGCGGGCGGCGTCTTCCTCGCGGCGTGCGGCGCGTCTGGACCCGGCTCCGGAACTGAGACGAAGACCCGCGCGCCGGTCACGCTGCGTTCCTGGATCTTCCAGCCGGGCAACCCCGAGCCGAACGACGGGACGAGCGCCGCGGTGGCGGCCATCAAGGAGAAGTACCCGCACATCACGTTCGCCGACGAAGGCAAGGGGGCGGCGAACCAGGCCTACGTCGACGCGGTGGTCACCGCGGCGGTGGCGAGCAGCCTCCCGGACCTGCTCTACGCGCAGGGGCCGCAGATCCAGGGCTTCATCCGCAACGGCGCGGTGCGCGCGCTCGACGACTTCCTGGCGAAGGACAAGAGCTTCGACCTGAAGGACTTCCCCGATGTCGGGCTGAAGGTCTATCAGGCGGGCGGCAAGCAGTACGCCATCCCGTACGACCACGGCCCGCACCTCCTCTGGTTCAACAAGACGCTGTTCGACAAGGAGGGCGTCAAGCTCCCCGACTCGGCCTGGACCATGAACGACATGGTCGAGGCGGCGCGCCGGCTGAACAAGCCCGAGAGCGGCCAGTGGGGCACCAACTTCGCGCCCAACGGCGGCTACCCGCTGCAAGCCACGTGGCTCGGCCCGTGGGGTGGCAAGTACCTCAACGACGACGAGACCGACGTGCTGGTCGACTCGAAGGAATCGCTCGAGGCGCTCGAGTTCTGGTACGACCTGCGCGCAAAGCGTCACTACAGCCCGATGCCCGGCGAGTCGGTCGACTGGTGGACGGGGAAGCTGGCGATGAAGAACACGGGGCCGTGGGATTACCGCGGCTACCTCTCGCGCAAGCCCGACTTCGTGGCCGACATCGCCGACTGGCCAAAAGGGCCAAAGGGTCGCGCGGCCAGCTCGATGGGGTCGGGGTACCCAATCAGCAGTCAGACCAAGGTCCCCGAGGACGCGTGGCTGTTCCTCTCGGAGTACCTGGGGAAAGACGAGAACCGCTCGATCCTGAGTCAGTTCGTGAAGACCGGCGCCGGCACGCCGGTGCGCTACTCGCTGCTGAGCAAGTGGGAGAAGTCTCCCTTCGCGCCGCCCAGCGCCAAGATTGTGGCGCCGGCGCTGAAGGAGTATTCCCAGGTGGGGCGCCCGATCACGCCGCTGCAAGCCGACCTGAACAAGGTGGTGAACGACGCGCTCAACGCGGTGTGGGCCGGTCAGCAGGCGATGGCGCAGGCGGTGAAGCAGATCAAGCAGCTCGCGGCGCCCATCCTCGAGCAGAACAAGAAGAAGTAGCGCAGGTCGGGCACCGTCGACGCGCGCAGCTTCCGGGCCACGCTCGATCTATTGGGTCGGCGGGCGCCGGGGGCCGCACGTGGCGCGCACGACCAGGCTGCTCGGCAGGCGCTCCCGGATGGGAGCGGCGGGCGGCGCGTCGATCGCCTGCAGGAGGAGCTCGGCGCCGCGCCGGCCCAGGTCGGCCACCGGGACGTGCACGGTCGTCAGCGCGAGATAGCGGGCCAGCTCGATGTCGCCGTAGCCGCACACCGAAAGGTCGCCGGGCACCGTCAGACCGCGCTGACGTGCGCGGTCGAGCACGCCGATGGCGATCGTGTCGCCACCTGCGAACACTGCCGTGGGCGGTTCGGGGAGGGCGAGGAGCGTGTCGAGTGCGGCCGCGCCGCTCTCGGCGCTCCACTCGGTGTGGGGCTCGTACTCGGGGCGGCGCCGGATGCCGGCGCGCTCCAGCGAGTTCCGGTAGCCCCGGCGCCGCGCGGTGAGCACCTGCTGGTCGAACGGATCGCGCACGCGGTCGATCAGCGCGATCCGCTCGTGTCCGAGGGAGATCAGGTGTTCCGTCATGGTCGCCGCGGCGGCGGTGTGGTCCACCCCCACCGACGGCACGGCGGGATGCGCGCCGTCGATCAGCGCCAGCGGGACGCCGCTCAGCCGGTCCAGCAGCTCCGGCGTGGGCGGCGTGCGAACCAGCAGAACGCCGTCGGCGCTCCCGCCGCGGGCCAGGTCGTCGAGTGCACGCACCTTGTCCTCCGGACGCTCGAGCACGCGGAGAGTGAGCAGGTACTCGGTGTCGGCCAGGGCGGCGACGATCCCGGCCAGGAGCCCGAAGTAGTAGTGGCGCGTCAGGAGCGGGACGACGACCGCGATCGTGTGGGTACGCCCGCCGGCAAGCGCCCGGGCGGCGCGGCTGGGCCGGTACCCCAGACGCTCGATCGCCCGCTCCACGCGCGCGCGTGTGGCGGGCGCGACGCGCGGGTGGCGACTGAGCACGCGCGAGACCGTCCCGACGCCGACCCCCGCTTCGCGTGCCACATCCTGAATCGTCGTCATCTGCCCCGCAGTGACTATGGCACGACTTCTGCCGAAGCTGGACGCGGTATGGAAGCGCTTCCACGGGGGGCCGCGGGCGAGGTCGCCATGTTCGGCGTGGCGGTGGGCCCCGTCGACATTCTCTACGATCCATCGCGGGCACGTGGCATTGCGTAGCGGCGGCGAGTCACCCCGGCGTTACTTCGACCTGACGCGCCCGGATGACCCACCGGGGTCAGTCGCGGTGGAAGAGATCTATCGCCACCTGCGGCTGCCGCGCGGAGTCGACGCGCCCGTGCGGCGGCCGTACACGACCATCAACATGGTCAGCACGGTCGACGGCAAGGTGGTGGTGGGAGGGCCGGGAACGACAGGGCTGATCGGCGGGCCGACCGATCACCGGTTGATGCGGCGCATCATGATGGCCACCGACGGCGAGGTGTTCGGGGCGCAGCTGATCCGCGACG
The DNA here is from genome assembly GCA_035764305.1 of Chloroflexota bacterium. Taxonomy (GTDB): domain Bacteria; phylum Chloroflexota; class UBA11872; order UBA12225; family UBA12225; genus DASTZM01. The sequence goes on from DASTZM010000826.1 coordinate 3,124, forward strand.
ACAATCCGCCCCCCCCGCGGCTCTCGCCGGAAGCGCGGCGTGAGCGCGAGGCGCGCGGGCTGCGTCCGGTGCCGATGTGGGCCATCGTGACGACGAGCGCGGAGTTCGAGCCAGACACACGCGCGCTGGAGGCAGGGCGCGAGAACCTGGCGGTGTTCGCGACGAACAAGATCAAGCCTCAGACCGCTCGGGCGATCGAGCGGCGGGCACACCTGTACGTCAGCGACGCGGAGAGCGTGGACTTCGCCACCATGGGCACGACGCTGCGTGAGCGGCACGGCGTCGACCGGCTGAACTGCATGGGTGGCCCGTCGCTCAACTGGTCGCTGATTGCGGCCGGGGCAGCGGACGAGCTGTTCCTGACCTTTGCGCCCAAGCTGCACGGTGGGCGCGGGCTGGCGACGGCGGTCGAGGGAGTGGGGTGGCAGGCGGACGACATGCCGCAGCTGGAGCTGCTGTCGCTGTACGGCCACGGGAGCGAGCTGTATCTGCGCTACCGGCTGCCCCACGTCATACCGACGAAGCAAGGAGACCACGATGGCGAACCAGAAGAGCGACGGAACAATTGACTTCCTGATCGTCGGCGCCGGTGCGGCCGGCGGACGCGCGGCGCAGGCGCTGCGCGAGGAGAAGGCGCGCGGGAGAGTTGTGGTCGTGGGGGCGGAGCAGGAGCGGCCCTATCAGCGCCCGCCACTCTCAAAAGACTTCCTGCGCGGCGAGACGCCGAAGCACGACATCTACCTCCACCCGGCCGACTGGACCGAGCAACACGACGTCGAGCTGCGGACCGGCACCCGTGCCGAAGCGCTTGACGTGCGCCGGCGCGCGGTAACGCTGGCGGACGGCGAGACGCTGCGCTTCCGCCGGCTCCTGCTGGCCACCGGCTCTGCTCCACGACAGCTGTCGATCCCCGGTGCGAGCTTGGAGAATGTGCTGGTGCTGCGCACCGTGGGGGACGCAGAGAGGATCCAGCGCGCGGTGGAGGGGAAGCACCGCGTGGTGCTGGTCGGCGGCGGGTTCATCGGCGGCGAGGTCGCGGCCTCGCTGCGCCAGAAGGGACTGGAGCCGACCGTCGTGGCGCGTGAGGCGGTGCTCTGGGAGCACGTGTTCGGGCCGCGCGTGGCGGCAGCGTTCCAGCGAAAGCTGGAACGGGGCGGCGTGCGCGTGCTCAACGGCGACACGGTCGTGCGCATCGAAGGGCAGGGGCGCGCCGAACGCGTGGTGACCGAGCGCGGCCAGTCGCTGGAGTGCGATGCGGTGATCGTCGGGATCGGCGCGGCGCCGCGCCTTGAGCTGGTGGAGGGGACGTCGATCAAGACGGGGAACGGCGTGCTGGTCGACCGCTTCCTGCGGACGAGCGCCGCGGGGATTTACGCCGCGGGCGACGTGGCCCGGTTCTACAGTCCTTTGTACGGCGCTCGCCTGCGGGTGGAGCACTGGGACGTGGCCGAAAAGCACGGCGCGCTGGCGGGGCGCAACATGGCGCGCGAGGCGGCGGGTCGCGCCGACGAGCGCGAATCGTTCGACGAGCCGCCGTACTTCTTCTCCGACCTGTTCGACCTGGCCATGGAGTACGTAGGCTCCGGTCGGCCGACCGACAGCGTCGTGCTGCGGGGCGACCCGGAGGCCGGCCCGTTCAGCGCGTTCTACGTCCGCAGGGGGCGACTCGTGGCGGGCGTGTTCATCAACCGCAACGAGGACGTGGACCCGGTCAAGGCCCTCATCCAGTCGCGGCTGGAGGTAGACCGGGACGTGCGCCAGCGCCTGAGCGACCCGGGAACCGACCTGCGCGAGCTAGGCGGCTAGCGCGACCACCTAGCCGCGCCAGCGGACCAGCGTGCCCTTTGACTGCAGCAGGGCGTCGTTGACGTCAAAGCCCCAGCCCGGGCGGTCGTGGCACTCCATGTGGCCGTTCCGGACCTCGGGGTAACCGGGGAACAGGTCAAGCCACGCGACGTGCTGCTTCGCGTTGTCGAACGCCTCGACCCACGCGGTGTGCGGGTACGCGGCGGCGATCTGGACGTGGAAGTGGGGGACGTGATGCGGGGCCAGCGCGACGCCCTTGGCCTCGGCGTAGGCGGCGACCTTCTGGAACTCGGTCAGACCGCCGTTCTTGATGCAGTCGAACTGGACGTAGCGGATCCGCCCCTTGTCGATCAGGTCGCGGCATTCCTGGAGCGTGACGTGGTTCTCGCCCGAGGCCATGGGGATGGTCGTGGCGGCGGCGACTGTGCCGGTTTCCGCGTCCCAGTCGCGCGACTCCTTGGTGGTGCGGTGGGCGCGATTGGGCGAGGGGAGCGGCTCTTCCAGCCAGGAGACGTCAAACGGCTCCATCGCCTTGGCGTGGGCGATCGCCTCGTCGGTCGTCCACGCCTGGTTGGCGTCGACCATGATCTGCACGCCCGGTCCCACCGCCTCCCGCACGACGCGCACCCGATCCGCGCTGTCCGGCGGCGCGCCACGCCCGACACGGATCTTGGTGGCGCTGAACCCGCGCTCGCGCACCTCCTCGAGCGTCTCTTCGGCCATCGCTTCGAGCGACTGCCCTTCGATGAAGAAGCCCGCCGAGCAGTAGGCGGGGACCGGGTGGGGCGCGCCCCCGAGCAGGCGGCAGATGCTGAGGTTGGCGGCCTTGGCCTTCACGTCCCACAGTGCCAGATCCACCGCGGCGATGGCGCCCAGTATGGCGTTGCGCGTCCAGGTCGCGCGTCGACCGGCGCTGCGCGAATCGGACAGTGCCGATTCGATCTTGGTGCGCAGGTACTGGGTGCCGGTCGCGTCCTCACCCAGGATGAGCGGGCGGATGCCCTCGTCGACCACTTCGGCCATCAGGGGTAGTGGGGCGCCCCGCGCCTCGCCGATTCCCCTGATGCCGTCGGCGGTGGTCACGCGGCACACCAGGTCCGTGCTGGAAGTGATGGGGCCGCCCGAGAGTCCCCTCCCGATCGGCAGGGGCAGCTGAATCCAGGCGACCTCGACGTCGACGATCTTCATCATGCTGGCCTACTCGCCTGGCGTCACTACTCAGGACCGGCCTTGTCGGCGTTGCCGCCGATGCTCTTCCAGAAAGCCGTGCCGGCCTGCGCGGCGTTGTCGACGGCGATCTTGGGCGCGACCTTGGCGCGGAAGCCGTCCATCAGGTGGGGCGTCACCGACTCGGCGAGCTCGTTGTACCGCTCGGCCAGCGGACGCGTCCGACCATCCTGGTGGGTGAAGCCGGGCATGACGACCTTCCACAGCGGGTCGGTGGTGAACGGCGGCGCTTCAAACAGGCTCTTACGCGACGGCGCGTTCCCGCCGGCGCTGGCGTAGAAGCCCATCTGCTGCGCCGCGGCGTTCCACCACTTGACGAACTCCCACGTCGCGTCTAGATCCTTGCTGCTGGCGGCGACGGCGCTGCCCGCGCAGGCGAGGTTCTGGTTGTAGCCCGGTCGCTTCGGCCAGAGGAACACGCCGAACTTGAGGTCCGGGTTGTTGGTGGGGTAGTTCGGGATGCCGGTGGTCGTCGTCTCCCAGATGCCGACCTTGCCCGTGGTGCGGCCCGCCGTCCAGGGTGACGGGACCCCCGAATCGGGCGGGACGGTGCTCCGGTCCTTCTGGATCAGCGTGACCAGGTAGTCCATCACGTCGTAGCCGGCCTGGCTGTTGATGGCCACGGCGGTGCGGTCCTTGTTCCAGAACTCGCCGCCGAAGCGGCGCACGAACCCAAGGAACTGGTTCATGATGATCTCGCGCGTGCCG
>DASTZM010000827.1:0-14116 GCA_035764305.1 Chloroflexota bacterium
CCAGCACCAGCAGCGCGAGGATCAGACCGACGTAGACGCCCGCCAGCACCAGCCCCCAGCGGCCAAACACGGGGCCGATCGGTCCGGGCCGGTGGAAGAGATATTCGACCAGCCACATGTCACGCCGGCGCCGGCGCAGCCTCCGTCACGGCTGTTGCGATCCAGCCCACCGCCGACGGCGCGGCCGTCGCCATCTGGAAGCCGTCGTGGTGCACCGCCCCCCAAGTGTCCATCGGCCAGTAAGACACCCACGCCTTGCCGATGATGTACTCCTTGGGCAGCCAGTCCCAGACGTGCGAATCGTGGCTGTTGTTGCGGTTGTCGCCGAGCACGAAGTACGACCCCGGCGGGACCTTCTTCCTGGGATAGGAGTAGGCCGGCTTCGACAGGATGTAAGGCTCGGTCAGTCCCTTGCCGTCGACGTAGACCGTCCCGCCGCGGACCTCCACTTCTTCACCCGGGAGCGCGATCACGCGCTTGATGAAGTCGCGCCGCGGGTCCTGCGGGAACTTCAGGACGACCACGTCGCCGCGCTTCGGCTCGCCGACCATGTAGGTCACCTTGTTGACCAGCAGGTACTGGTTGGTGCGCAACGTGGGCTCCATGCTGAAGCCCTCCACGCGAAACGTCTGGACGCCGAACCGGACTCCGAGGAAGATGACGAGCGTCAGGAGCGCGGTCTCGAGGATGTCCCGAATGGCGGCTTTGATCTGGAGACCTCTCTGCGGAATATAGCAATGGCATAGCGTGTGCCAGGTAGCGGTGAACGTCTATGACAACTTCCCGTCCGCGCAATCTTGACGCCGCCCGCACCCATCTCCAGGAACTGAAGCTGCAGCTCGAGCAAGACATCCAGACGCACCGCGAGCGGGCGATGGTCCTCTCCGGCGGGCCCGACGAAGCGGGCTCCGGCCAACACTGGGAGCGCTCCGGATATGGCGACCATCAGGCCGACGACGCGACGGAGGTCTTCGAGCGGGAGAAGGAGATGGGGCTCGAGCTGTCGCTCCAGGCGCATCTCAGCCAGGTGGAACACGCCCTGAGCCGGATCGAGGCGGGCACCTACGGCGAGTGTGAGTCGTGCGGCAAGCCGATCGCCAAGGCGCGCCTGGACGCGATGCCGGAGGCGACGCTGTGCATCGACTGCAAGGCTGCGGAGGAAGCCAGGATGCCGCTGGGCCGCCGGGAGCCCGACACCGTTCAGTAGACTCCCGAATCAGTGGCGGCGCCGGTCGGGTGGGACTCACCGCGCCGCCGCTACGGCTTCCTCGCCCTGGTGGCGGTCGCCGTCTTCGTCCTGGACCAGCTCACCAAAGCGCTCGTCATGCGCTCGATGGAGGTGGGCGACGTGATCCCGCTGGTCCCGCCGGTGCTTGACCTGCACTACATCACGAACCGTGGGGTGGCCTTCGGCCTCTTCGCCCGGCTGGGCGACGTGTTCGTCCCAATCGCGCTCCTTATCATGTCGGCGATCTTCTGGTACTACCGCTCGCTCCGCTCACGGCGCCTCTGGCTCCGCACGGCGCTCGGGCTCCAGCTGGGCGGCGCTCTCGGCAACCTGCTGGACCGCCTGCGCTACGGCTCAGTCGTCGATTTCGTCGAGTTCCACATCGATCCGATCGGCTTCCGCTTCGCCGTCTTCAATGTGGCCGACTCGGCGATCGTGGTCGGCGTCTGCATCCTCCTCGCCACATTGCTCTTCCGCCCGGACTAACTGCCGTGCCGGAGACGCTGACGCTGACCGTCTCCGAGGAGGACTCCGGCCAGCGCCTCGACCGCCTCGTCGCCCAGCGTCTGACGGACGTGAGCCGCTCACGCGTCCAGGCGCTGATCGAGGCGGGTCACATCACACTCAACGACGTCCCCGCGCGAGCCGCCGACAAGCCTAGCAGCGGCGACCGCATCGCCGTGCGGCTTCCCGACCCGGCCCCTACCACCCTCCAGGCGGAGGACATCCCGCTGCGAGTGGTCTACGAAGACGCAGACCTGCTCGTGATGGACAAGCCGGCTGGCCTGGTCGTGCATCCCGCCCCCGGCCACCCCACGGGCACTCTGGTCAACGCGCTGCTTTCCCACGTCCCGGATCTGGCCGGCATAGGGGGTGAGGCGCGCCCTGGCATCGTCCATCGCCTCGACCGTGACACGTCTGGCCTGATGGTCGTCGCGAAACACGACCGTGCCCAGCGCCTCCTGGCCGCGCAACTCAAAGAGCGGCGCATGGACAAGCGTTACGTGGCACTGGTCGACGGTGTGCCGCAGTCAGAGAGCGGCACGATCGAGGCGCCGATTGGCCGCGATCCGCGCCATCCGCGCCGAATGGCGGCGGTCCCCGGCGGCCGCCCTTCGACGACCCACTTCCGCATCCTGCGCCGCTACGCGAAGCACACGCTGCTGGAGTGCAAACCCGTGACCGGCCGGACCCACCAGATCCGCGTTCACCTGGCCTCGATCGGCTGCCCGGTCGTGGCCGACCGCGTCTACGGCCGCAGCCAGCCGAGTGTGCCGCTCGACCGCCACTTCCTACACGCCGGGCGCCTCGCCTTTCGCTTGCTGGACGGGACCGAGCGCACTTTCGAAGCGCCGCTTCCGCCGGAACTGGAGTCGGCGCTCACGCGAATCGCGTGAGGAGGGCCCCAATCTCGTACAGCACCAGGATCGGCACGACCACCAAGATCTGATTGAACGGATCCGGCGTCGGCGTGACGACGGCTGCGACGATGAATGCACCGACGACCACGTAGCGCCGGATCGAGGTCAACAACTTCGCGTTCACGATCCGGAACTTGGCCAGCACGAACATGACGAGCGGCATCTGGAATACCAGCCCAATCGCCACGGTCAGCCGCCAGAAGAAGGAGATGTAGGAGTCGACGGTTGGGTTGATCTTCACCGTCCCAAACTCGAGCAGGAAACCGAGCGCGGGCGGCAACAGCGCGAAGTACGCGAACGAGATGCCGAGGATGAAGCAGAGGGTCGCCCCGGGGATGATGGCGATGACCCACTTCCGCTCCTGTCGCGTCAGCCCCGGAGCGACGTACTTCCAGATCTCCCACGCGATGATCGGCATGGCGAGCACCAGGGCCAGCACCAGCGTCACTTTGAAGTAGGCAAATACCTGCTCGGTTGGCGAGATCGCCTGCAGGCACGTCTCGAGCGGCGCGGGGCGGTGGCCTTCCGGACCGCAGTTGCCGCGCCCCATCGCCGGACGAATCGCCAGGTCGAACCAGAACTGGAAGAACGGACCGGTGAGGACGAGTCCGCCGGCCAGCGCGTAGGCCGAGTGCATCAGCGCGGTGCGGAGCTCGAGGAGGTGCTGAACTAGCGTCATCTCCTCGGTTGAGACACCGCGCTCGTCTTCGCCGGGCCGTGGCGTGTCGTCGTTCCACCACGCGCGGAAGCGCGGGATGCCAACGAAGAGGGCGCCCACCGTCAGGCCCACCAGGACGAGCAGCAGTCCCAGGACCGCCGCCCACGGATAGGCTGTGAATGGGGCCGGCTGCAGGAGCCAGCCGAACGTGCCGAGGGCCCCGACCGAGCCGCCCTCGGCGGCCGAGTTCACGCCAGCGCGTCCTCCAGGTACTCCACCGCGTCGCCGACGGTCGCGATCTCGGCCATGGCATCGTCCGGGATCTTCACCTCGAACTCCTCTTCGATCGCGACCATCAGGTCGACCAACTCCTGCCGGTCGACGTTCAGGTCGTCTTCGAACGACGCCTCGGGTGTCACTTCTTCTTCTTCGACGCCGAGCGACTCGGCGATCAGCGTGCGGAGCTTCTTATAGATTGCGCTCGCGTTCATCTCACTGGCCTGTCCTGTTGCGCTCGATAGTGCCAAGCACCCCATTGACGAACTTGGGCGAGCTATCGTGGCCAAACAGCTTGGCCAGCTCGACCGCCTCGTTGATCGCCACCTTTGGGGGCAGGCCGGGTTCGTACAGCATCTCAAAGATAGCGAGCCTCAGGATGCTCTTGTCGACCCGGGACATCTGGTCCAGCGGCCAAGCCGGCGCCGCGCGCTGGATGAGCCCGTCGATCTCTTCCTGGTGCGCCCGGGCACCTCGGATCAGGCCCGTGGCGTAGGTGGCCTCGGACTCGGGAGTCGCGTCGGTCTCCAGCCGGCGCTCGATGACGGTCTGCTCCTCGTGCTGGGTCGCGTCGAGCTCGTACAGCGCCTGGAGGGCCACCGCCCGCGAGCGCGTGCGGCCGGTGAGCTCCGCCGAGAGCGCGTCCTCACTCACGTCAGTCTGGCCAGCGACTGATCGATGTAGGTCGTGGAGACATCGTACGTCGCGTACGCCGGGTCGTCCATCAACCGGCGGTGAAACGGGATCGTGGTCGCGACGCCTTCGATCACGCATTCGGCGAGCGCGCGCTTCATCCGCTGGCGCGCCTCGTCACGGGTGGCGCCCCAGGCGATGAGCTTGGCCAGCATGGAGCCGTAATACGGCGGTACCTGGTAGCCCGAGAAGATGTGCGAGTCGACCCGCACGCCCGGGCCGCCCGGCGGGAGATAGTTAGACACCTGTCCCGCGTCTGGCGCGAACCCGCGCGACGCGTCCTCGGCGTTGATGCGGCACTCGATGGCGTGGCCGCTGAACCGTATGTCTTCCTGTGTCCAGGGGAGTGGCTCCCCGGCCGCGACACGAAGCTGCGTCTTGACCAGATCGAGGCCGCTGATGGACTCGGAGATGGGGTGCTCCACCTGCAGCCGGGTGTTGACTTCCATGAAGTAGAAAGCGCCGCCGCCGTCCACGAGGAACTCCCACGTCCCGGCGTTCTGGTAGCCGGCCGCGCGCGCGCCGCTCACCGCAGCGTCGCGGATCGCCGCCTGGAGGGAAGAGGGCAGCCCCACCGAGGGCGCCTCCTCCACAACCTTTTGCCGCCGGTACTGAAGCGAGCAGTCTCGCTCGCCCACGTGGACCACATTTCCAAACCGGTCGCCGACGATCTGCACTTCGACGTGGCGGGCGCGCTCGATGCACTTCTCGAGGTAAATGGCCGCGTTCCCGAAGGAGCTCTCCGCCTCGGCCTGCGCGAGTGTGTACTCCTTGGCCAGGTCGAGATCCGACCGCAGCATGCGGATGCCCATGCCACCGCCGCCTGCCACTGCCTTGAGCATGACCGGATAGCCCAGCGCCTGCGCCTGCTCGCGGGCATCGTCGATGCTGCGCACGGGCTCGCTGGATCCGGGCATGACGGGGAGCCCCGCACGGCTCATGGTCTGCCGCGCGGACGTTTTGCTCCCGAGACGCTCGATCACCTGCGCCGGCGGGCCGATGAAGGTGACGTGGTAGCCCTCACAGATCTCCGCGAAGTAGTGGTCTTCCGCCAGGAAGCCCCACCCGGGATGGATCGCCTCGGCGCCGGTGATCAGCGCGGCGCTGACGATATTGGGGATGTGGTTGTACGAGCGCGCCGTCGGCGCGGGGCCGATGCACACCGCCTCATCAGCGAGGCGCACGTGCAGCGCCTGACGATCCGCCTCCGAATAGACCGCCACGGTCTTCACGCCAAGCTCGCGGCACGCGCGGATGACCCGCACCGCCACCTCCCCCCGATTGGCGACCAGGACCTTCGAGAACACGGGCTTAGCCCATCACCATCCCGCCGTCCACCTGGAGGATCTGCCCGGTCACATACCCGGCCTCCTCGGCACACAGAAACGCAGCCGCCTCCGCGACGTCCTCGACAGTGCCGAACCTCGCGAGCGGAATGAGCGCGGTTGCCTTCGCCCGCAGCTCATCGGTCAGTCCCACCGTCATCCCCGCATCGATGAACCCCGGCGCCAGCGCGTTTGCCGTGACGCCGCGCGACGCGAGCTCTCGCGCCAGGCTGCGGGTGAGTCCGATAAGGCCCGCCTTGGCGGCGGCGTAGTTCGCCTGTCCTGCGTTCCCCGTGATCCCCACCACCGACGTCACGTTCACGATCCGACCGTAGCGCTGGCGCATCATGGGTCGCATCACCGCGCGCGAGCACAAGTACGCCGACTTGAGGTTGGTCTGGATAACGAGGTCCCAGTCAGCCTCGTCCATTCGCATCAGCAGCGCGTCCCGGTTCACGCCGGCGTTGTTCACCAGCAACTCCAGCCGCCCCCACTTCTCGATCACACGCGCCACCATCGCGTCCACATCCGCGGCCACAGTCACGTCGGCGCGGAGCGCGATCGCCTCGCATCCCAGCTCCTCAACCGCGGCGACCACCGCCAGGGCTTTGTCCTCCCTTCCGTGGTAGTGCACGGCGACGTGCGCGCCGCCCCGGGCGAGCCGGCGCGCGATGGCTCCGCCAATGGCCCCCGACGCCCCCGTGACGAGCGCCACGCGGTCTCGCACGCCCCGAAGCTCGGTCGCGCCCGTCGCGCGATCGCTCACGCTGCCGCTCACGCCGCCTGCTCCTGGAGCCACCGCACTGCTGCTCGCACCCCGTCCATGTCACCGGCGGCCGCCGCGGCGGGCGCGGGCTCGAGGCGAGTCAGGAGGTTGGTCAGTACCTTGCCCGGCCCCAACTCCAAGAACGCGCCCACTCCAGCCGCGCGCATCACCCGGAGGCAGTCCACCCACAACACCGGCTGCGCCACCTGAGTCACGAGCTCGTCGGCCAGCTCGGCTGCCGAGGTCACCGGTCGCGGCGCTGCGTTGGCGACTACCGGCACGGCGGCGTCGCGCAGGCGCGCCGCTTCGACGGCCCGCCGGAGCAGCTCCTCGGCCGGCGCCATCGCCGCCGAGTGGAACGCCGCGCTCACCGCGAGCGGCACGCAGCGCCGCGCGCCCGCCGCCTGGCAGTGACGCGCCGCCGCTGCGAGCCCGTCGGGGTCCCCGGCGATGATGACTTGTGTGTCCGCGTTGTGGTTCGCCACGGCGACGTAGCTCTCAGGCACTTCCTCGCGCGCTTTGCCGCATGCCTCCGCGACGGCCTCACGCGAGAGGCCCAGCACGGCGGTCATCCCGCCTGGCCGGCGCTGCCCAGCGTCGTGCATGGCCTCGGCGCGTGCGCGGACGAGCCGCAGTGCGGTCGCGGCGTCCGCCGCCCCGCTCGCGACCAGGGCGCTGTACTCGCCGACGCTATGTCCCGCGACGAGCGCCGGGCGAGGGAGCGGCGTATCGTGCACGGCGGCCCATGCCTCGCGGAGCGCCGCCATGGCCGCCAGGCTCGTCGCGACGATCGCGGGCTGCGCGTTGATGGTCGCCTGCAGCTCTTCCGCCGGCCCCTGGAACATCAGGTGGGTCAGGGGGAAGTCGAGGACCTGGTCGGCCAGCTCCAACGTCTCGCGCGCGGCAGGGGAGCCGGCGTAGAGGTCCTGCCCCATCCCGACGGTCTGGGTGCCCTGGCCCGGGAACAGCCAGGCGAGCACGCCGCTACCCGGCCGCTTCTACCTTGAGCACCTCGCGGCCCCGGTACTGGCCGCAGCTTGGGCACGCCTGGTGCGGCGGCACTGGCCGCCGGCAGTTCGGACAGCTCACCAGGGCAATCGGCGTCAGTTTGTCGTGTGCCCGTCGATTGTCGCGACGGCGGCGTGAGACCTTCTTTTTAGGCAGTGCGCCCACAGGGAGTCCTCCAGATGATTAACCCGAAAAGGATACCGGCTCTGCCGCCGGAACCTAGTCGGATCGGGCCTGTTCCAGGAGCGCCTTCAGCGGCGCGAACCGGTCGTCCTCCGCCTCCTGCGGACACCCGCACGGCGCCTCATTGAGATTCGCACCGCAGCGGGGACACAAGCCCGCGCAGGTCTCCCGACACACGGCCTGCATCGGCATCTCCAGGAGCAAGTGCTGGCGCACCGCCTCCGAGAGGTCCAACTCGTGGTTCTGGTCGATCGTGAACGCCAGGTCGTCGTCGGGCTTGGGCAGCCCATGCCCGGTCACGATGTCGACCTCCGGGAAATACTCGGCCTCCACGTCGAACTTGACGGGCACCCGCGCCTCGGCGAGGCAGCGCGAGCATTCGACGGCGAGCTGGGAGGACAGCCGCCCGCGGACGAAGACGCTCTGCTGCGTCCGCATGAGGCGCACCGACCCGAGCAAGGGCCTGACGCCGCGCGCGCCGTCCTCCCGCTCGAGCAGCCGCGTGAGCTCTGATGCGGGCGCATTGATCGGATACTCACGCGCCGCGCCCGCGGTCTCCTTGAGCAGCCCCGCGACGTTGATCCGCAGGGCACTCATGAAGGAAAGTCTAGCCGCTGCGGCCTATCGGACTTCCTCTTCCTCACGCAGTGCCGCGTAGGAGCGCGAATCGCGCGACACCGCCGGCGCGGGGCGGGGCCGCAGGGAGTCAACCCCGGCCTGCACCTCGCCCAGCACGGTCGAAAGGCGACGGTTGAGGTCCTCCAGGACCTGCAGCGCGTAGCCGTCCGCGCCCTCGCGGATGGTCTGCCCCTCAATCTCCGCCGCCTCGATGATCTCGCGCTCGCGCTCGCGCGCGCGGTCGAGCAACCCCTGCTCGTCCATCAGGCGGTCGGCTTGCTCGTGGGCGCGGGCGATGATGCGCTCGGCCTCTTCCTGCGCCTGTCCGGTGATTCGGTCGCGATCCTGGCTGACGCGCCGCGCCTGCTTGATCTCTTCCGGAATCACGATGCGCATCTGGTCGACGATGTCGAGACACTCGCGCTCGTCGATCATGATCTTGTTGGTGAACGGCACGCGCTGCCCCTGATTGAGCGCGTTCTCCAGCCGATCGACCAGGTACAGGATGTCGATGGAGGTCACCCCTTTCCGAACCGCTCCCGCAGCCGTTCCGCGACGACCCGGGGTACGAGCTTGTCGACGATCTGGCCCAGCTTGGCGACCTCGCGTACCAGAGTAGAGCTGAGAAAGCTGTACTCAGCGCTTGCCAGGATAGCAAGCGTCTCGATGTCGGGCGCCAACTGGTGATTCATGTGCGACATCTGGAACTCGTAGTCGAAGTCGGACACAGATCGGATGCCGCGGATGAGCACCACCGCCCCCTCCTCGCGCGCCACTCGCACCGTCAGGTCGTCGTACTCTCGAACGCGCACGTTCTCGAGGCGCGCCTCCGCGACGGCGTCGCGCACCAGTGCCAGGCGCTCGTCGGACGCGAATAGCGTTTGCTTGTTCGGCGACTGGTAGACCGCGACGACGACCGCGCCGAAGAGCCGCGCCGCGCGAGCGATGATCTCCAGGTGCCCGTTCGTGGGAGGGTCAAAGGTCCCGGCGTAGACGGCCACCCGGACGCTCTCCGACACGGCGGCCAAGTATAGACCCGCTCTCCTGACCGCGCCCGGCAGCGGCGCGGGCGCGCACTCGATAGCTAGTTGATCGCGATCTCGGGACCGAGCGGCACGAGGCGCGTCGGACGCGCGGCGCGCTCGAAGACCGGAACGGGACGACGCACGATTGGCCGGTCCACGGGCCGGTCCACGGGTGTCCGCACCTGAAGTGGCACCCGCTCGACCGCGTCGGAGGTGGGCGCCGCGATGCGCTCCTCGAAAAACTCCTCGAATACATCGGTGCTGGCACGGCGCGCCTGCAAGAGCAGCCGCTCGTGCCGGCGACGGCGCTGCGCCGGCGACGCCTCGCGCTCGTCCGAGAGATAGTCCTCCAGCAGCGCCGTACTCGCTCGCCGGACGGGTCGCGGTGACTCGGGCAGCCGAACCGGGAGCCGGCGCACGAGGCGGGCGTGCTCATGGGCTACCGCCAGCGCCATCACCGCGCCGATTCCCAGCAGGGGTCCCCCGATTGCGATCGCCCAGCCAACCCAGCTCATGTGCTTCCGTGAGGTCAACGGACGGGGCACGGCCCCGTTTCCCGCCGGCGGGCGTAACGATACGCGCAGTCTCGGCTTACGTCAACTATGGGGGGCGGCATAGACCGAGAACGCGGTGTCCCCGTGGACCCGTGTCTTGGTCAGCGCCAGGCAGCCGGCGCCGGGCGGCGGCACCCGACGACTGGAGTGCTCAACGACGAGCACGGTCCCGGGACCGGCCAGGGGCGACGCTGCGATCTGGGTGACGAACCGATCGAGCCCCGCTAACGCGTACGGCGGATCCATCAGGATGAGGTCATACGCCGCGCCGGCGCGGTCCAGAAAGCGGTCGACCGGCGTGGCGTGGATGGCCGCACGGTCGGTCATCCGGGTCTTGGCCAGGTTTGTCGCAATCGTCTTGCACGCGGCCGCGGCGCGGTCGACGAAGTCGCAGTGGTCCGCTCCCCGGCTCAGCGCCTCAATCCCGAGTGCCCCCGACCCGGCGAACAAGTCGAGCACCCGCCCGGAACTCCCAGCGTCGCCCAAGGAGTCGAAGATCGCCCCCTTGACCTTGTCCGAGGTCGGCCGAGTCTCGAGTCCCCGCGGCGCGATCAATGGCACGCCCCGCGCCTCTCCCGCGATAACGCGCACGGCCGCGTCAGGCTGCCTCCGCCGCGCTCTTCCAGAACCGCTCCATCTGCCCCGCCAGCGCCCCATGCTCCGGCGCCCGCAGCTCCGGATCCTGCTCAAAGATGTCCTTCGCCTGGCGCCGGGCGGCCTCCAGGACGTCGACGTCCGACAGCTTGGCCACCTTCAGGTCGGGCAGTCCACTCTGCCGTGTGCCAAAGAACTCCCCCGGCCCGCGCAACTCGAGGTCCGCCTCGGCGAGCGCGAAGCCGTCGTGGTTCTCCACGACCACCTTGAGGCGCGGGTTGTCCTCCGCGTCGGCGCTGTCCGAGAGGAGCAGGCAGTAGCTCTGATGCTCGCCCCGCCCGACGCGCCCGCGGAACTGGTGGAGCTGCGACAGCCCAAAGCGATCCGCCCCCTCGATGAGCATGATTGTCGCGTTCGGCACGTCGATCCCCACCTCCACGACCGCGGTCGACACGAGCACGTCGGCGTGCCCCTGGCTGAACGCTGCCATGACGCTCTCCTTCTCTTTGGGCGGCATGCGTCCGTGCAGGAGCGCCAACCGCAAGTCCGGGAACTGACGTTGGAGCCGCTCGTGCTCGGCCTTAGCGGACCGGGCCTCGATCTTCTCCGAGTCCTCGACGAGGGGGCAGATGATGAACGCCTGCCGCCCCAGCCGCACCTGCTTGCGCACGAACTCGTAGGCCAAGTGGCGATTCTGCGGCGCGACCCAGTAGGTCTTGACCTGCTGGCGGCCCGGGGGTAGCTGGTCGATCACGGAGATGTCGAGGTCGCCGTAGATCGAGAGCGCAAGCGTGCGTGGGATGGGCGTCGCGGTCATCACCAGCACGTCGGGGTTGAACCCCTTGCGCCGCAGCGCCCCGCGCTGACGCACACCGAAGCGGTGCTGCTCGTCTACGATGACGAGCCCCAACTTCTCGAAGTCTCCCTCCTCCTGAATGAGGGCGTGCGTCCCCAGGAGCACGTCGACCTCGCCCGCTCGGCACGCGGACCAGAGGGTCTGCTTCTCCTTCTTCTTCTGGCTTCCTGTGACCAGTCCCACCCGCAGCCCGAATGGCCCGAGCAGCCTGGTCATCGTGCGGTGGTGCTGCTGCGCGAGGACCTCGGTCGGCGCCATCAGGGCGGTCTGATAGCCGTTGCGGGCCGCCGCGACGCTGGCCGCCGCCGCGACGACCGTCTTGCCCGAGCCGACCTCCCCCTGCAGCAGCCGGCTCATCGGCACCGGCCGGCGCATGTCGGCCGCGATCTCCTCGACGACGCGTCGCTGCGCCGCGGTGAGCTCGAAAGGCAGGAGGTCGGCGAACTCGGCGAGCAGCGCTTCGGACACGTCCATCGCGATGCCGGGCTGCGACGTCTGCCACTCATGGCGCCGGCGGAGCACGCCCAACTGGATGAGCAGGAACTCGTCGAACGCCAGGCGACGCACGGCGCGCTGGAGCGTCTCCTCGTCGTCGGGGAAGTGCGCCTGCGCCAGCGCCTCGCGCAGCGAGAGCAGTCCCTCGGCCTCGCGCACGCGCGCCGGCACCGGATCGAAGAGCGACTGGCGCGTCGCCTCGAGCGCGTCCCGAACCCACGCCCGGAGCTGCTTGTCCGAGAGCCCCTCGGTCTTAGGATAGAAGGGCACCAGTCTCCCGGCGCCCAGCTGCTCCTCGGCTTCGAACTCGAATTCCGGCGACGCGAGCTGGGGGCCGCCGCCGAGCGCGATCTCGACGCGCCCGGTGAACAGGACCCTTCCGGGTCGCGAGAGCGTGCGTGCCAGGTAGGGCTGGTTGAACCAGACCGCGTGGCAGTACCCCGTCTCGTCCTGCAGGATCGCGTCGGTGATCAACCGGCGCTGTACGGGTGAGCGTTTGGTCTGGACCTGCCACACGCTCGCCAGGATCGTCGCCTCCTGGCTCGGCAACAGGTTGGCGATACGCGCGATGCTACGGCGATCCAGATGCCGCCGGGGCAGGTGGTAGAGCAGGTCGCTTACCGTTGCGACGCCGAGCTTCTCCAGCGCAGCTGCGCTCTTCGGACCGACCCCTGTCAGATCGGTGATGGGACTGGACGGCGACAGCGATACGGGGTGCGGGGCGGCGCGGGGCCTGGTCTTGACGGCGACGGCCGGCCTGACGCCGACGGCCGGCTTCGCCGATAGCGGTGACTGCACGGTGACGCGCGGCGGGGTACGCCCCGGCGGAGGCGGCCGCTCGCCCTCGGGGAAGCCCGAGTCGAGGGCGCGGATCAGGCGCTCGACGACCTCCCGACGCTCATCGGCCGAGCGCTCTCGATAGCGCGAGAGCTCACGCAGAGCCCCTTTGGCCCACGAGAGGTCGCGCGGTCCCAGATCGGCGCCTGTCCCGGCGGCGCGCACGAAGCGCTCGAGCCCGCCGATCGCCGCGCGGTCGGCGAAGCCGGTGCGCTGCTCGTGCAAGAGCACCTTGCGCATCCGCTCGCCGAACATCTTTTCCAGTATATGAACGCCGCGGCGGCAGAGAATTCTCCCTTGACTTTTGCTCGCTCCCAATGCATCATGCCCCCAAGTACACACACATATGTATTGACACATACATAGGAGAGCCGTATGACCTTGACAATGATTCCGTCCGCAGATGCCCTGACGGGGCTTCTCTCGCCGACGGCCTTTCGTGAGCGGCTGGACCGCGCGATCGTCGACGAAGAGACGGTCTCGCTGGCGCTGATCGACCTCGACCGCTTCAAGGAGTTGAATGACAGCCACGGCCACAAGGCCGGGGACGAACTGCTCCGGTCTGTCGGGGAGCGTTTATCGCGCCTGGCCCAGGACACCAGCGGTGCCGCCGGCCGGCTGGGCGGCGACGAGTTCGCGGTGCTCCTCCCAGACGTCTCGCTGGAGAGCGCGTTTCTGCGCCTGGAACGGTTCCGCTCGGACGTGGCCGCGGAGGCAGGTCTGATCCCCACGGTCCCTGACTACCGGCTGTCGCTGAGCGTGGGCCTGGCCACCTTTCCGCGTGACGCGCAGTCGGCGCCAGACCTGCTCTCGCGGGCAGACCAAGCGCTGTGGTCGGCCAAGCAAGCGGGGCGCAACGCGGTCGCACTGCCGACGTCCGAGGAGATGGTGCTGAAGACGTGCCACTACACGAAAGCGCAGCTGGGACGGCTCAAGAATCTGGCGGAGATGCGAGGGATCAAGGAGGCAGCGCTGCTGCGCGAGGCGCTGGACGATCTCTTGCGGAAATACGACGTGCGCTAGCCGACAACGCGGAGTTCGCCGACATGGTCATACGGCAGCGGGGGGGCAGCATGGACAGACGCGAGCGGTCGTTACCCGAGTGGGCGCAGCTGAAGATCGAGGCGCTGGAGGAAGCCAACCACCAGCTACGCGAACGGCTGGCGCTGGCGGAGCGCCTGGCCCAGCACGACGACATCTCGGGGCTGCCCAACCACCGCGCGGCGCGGTCACTGCTGGACCGGACGATCCGCCGCCACGCGCGCGATGGGCGGCAGTTCGCCGTGCTGTTCATCGACGGCGACAACCTCAAGCACTACAACGACGAGGGTTACGACGCCGGGAACCGGATGATCACGCGCCTGGCACGCTCGATCGTGGAGGGACTGCGGCCGACGGACTACGTCGCGCGGTGGCTATCGGGCGACGAGTTCGTGGCGCTGCTGCCCGAGGCGGGCGGCGAAGGCGCCGGTGCAGTCGCCGAGCGTCTGCGCGCGGCGGTAGAGGCCGAGTTCATGGGCGCGCGCATCCCGGTCACGATCTCAATCGGCGTCGCGGTGTATCCCAAGGACGGGACGAC
>DASTZM010000828.1:0-5571 GCA_035764305.1 Chloroflexota bacterium
TCCAGACGGTACCTGGACTGGGCGAGTCGGCGGGCTATGCGATGGAGTAAGATGGCGCCGACTTGAGCGAACAGGCGAAGCACACCTTCACGATGGTCGTGGAGCGCGACCCAGAGAGCGGCTGGCTGGTCGGCGAAGTTATTGAGCTTCCCGGTTGCTACAGCCAAGCTCCCGACCTCCAGCAGCTCGAAGCCAACGTGCGGGAAGCCATCGAGGCCTACTTGAAGGCGAAGGATGAAGACGGTCCAGAGCGCGAGGACCCGCGTCCCGACTTCGTCGGCACCTGGCGCATTGAGGTCGCCGCTTGAGCAGGCTCCGCCTGCTTGCATACCGAGATCTGAGCAAAGTCGCCGAAGCCGCCGGCTTTCATTGGGTTCGGCGCGTCGGCAGCCATAACACCTTTCGCAACGCCGAGGGACGCATCGTCGTCATCCCTGATCACGGCAGTCAGGTGATCGTTCGACCGCTGCTGCGGAAGATCGTCAGGGATCTGGGGCTGTCACTCGAGGACTACGAGCGGATCACCGAGCAGATCTAGTTCTGTTAACCAGTAGCGCCGCGAAGCGGCGGACGTGGTGCAAGACGCATCCCGTTCGGAGGTTGTCCTGGGCTGAGCCGCACGCTCTGCTACCTTCCGGCGATTGAGATGGTGAATCAACTTCCTCGCGTCGCGGCGATTGTCACGGAGTACCGGCCGCGGTCGCACGCGGACGTGATCGTCTCCAAGCT
This sequence comes from Chloroflexota bacterium, assembly GCA_035764305.1. Classification (GTDB taxonomy): domain Bacteria; phylum Chloroflexota; class UBA11872; order UBA12225; family UBA12225; genus DASTZM01. The sequence continues at coordinate 730 of DASTZM010000828.1, forward strand.
GCTGGCGGACTACACGCATCCTGCTCCCCGGCCGCCGGTGGAGCTGGACTTTCACGATGCGGCACGGCAATTCACCGAGCTGCCGCTGCCGGTGGACGAGCACAACCGGCTGCGGGCGCCGCGGGTGCAGGTGGTGTCGATGTTCACCGACCAGGTGCCGAAGAACGACATCTCGCGCGAGTGGGCCGAGCGGGCGGGGATCCCAATTTATCCGACGATCCGGGAGGCGCTGACGCTGGGGGGCTCGGCGCTGGCGGTCGATGGGGTGATCATCATCGGCGAGCACGGCGACTACCCGACCAACGCGCGCGGGCAGAAGGAATACCCGCGCCGGCGGCTGTTCGAGGCGGCGCTGGAGGTGATGCGGGCGTCGGAGAGGTACGTGCCGGTGTTCAACGACAAGCACCTCGGCTACGCCTGGGCGGACGCGAAGTGGATGTACGACGCGTCGCGCGAGCACGGGTTCCCGCTGGGGGCGGGGTCGTCGATCTCGGTCTGCCCGGTGGGATGGCGCTACCCGGCGTACGAGGTGCCCCTGGGGGCGCCGGTGGAAGAGGCGTTCACGGTGGGGCACGGCGGGCTGGAGTCCTACGGCTTCCACACGCTGGAAGTGCTGCAGTGCCAGGTGGAGCGGCGCGTGGGTGGGGAGACGGGGGTGGCCGCGGTGCAGGCGCTGTCGGGTGACGCGGTGTGGGAAGCGGCGGCGGCAGGGCGGTGGGACCGGGGGCTGCTGGACGCGGCGCTGACCACGCTGGACAAGCCGCTGCGGGGGGACGTGCGGGAGCTGGCGACGGAGCCGGTGATCTACCTGGTGGAGTACCGTGACGGGCTGAAGGCGTCCTGCGCCATGCTGAAGAACGTCTCCAACAGCTGGATCTTTGCAGCGCGACTGAGAAACGGGGAGCGGGTGGCGACGCGGTTCAGGGCGTACCACTCGGAGCCGTTCGGGCACTTTGCCTGGCTCTGCGAGGAGGTCCAGGACCTGATCTGCGAGCGGCGTGAGCCGCACCCGGTGGAGCGGACGCTGCTGACGACGGGGGTGCTGGACCGGCTGATGGAGTCGCTGGCCGGCGGTGGGGCGCGGATCGAGACGCCGGAGCTGGCTATCCGCTACGCCGTCAGAGGCTAGGGGGCGCGGCGAACGGCCGGCCCCCGACGCCGAGCCGAGAGCGGGTCAGAGCAGGCCGCGGGCGCGCAGGCGGGCGGCCTGGGCTACCAGCGCGGGGTCGGTGTGCTCGCGCAACCCCCACTCGGCCATGCAGTACTCGACGAACGGCCGCACGTCCTCTGGTGCGGACGCGCCGTCGAGGACCATGCTCTCGAGGACCTGGATCGAGAGGAACCGATTACGCGGCGTCGCCAGCTCGTCGAGCGCCGCCTTCGGCGTTGGACGGGGCCAGCGCGCGGTGAGGAACTGCTGCGCCTCTCGCACGATCTCCTCGACGTCGACCTCGACGCGCAGGTGGTCCCCCACGCCGACTCGGTTGGCTCCGGATTCACGCGGTTCGCTCACTTCGCTCATGGTGTTCCTTTCTGGTTTGTGCGGTGCCGGTGCGCGCATACCGCAGGCGGTGAGGCTGCGCCGGAGCCGGCTGCGCGACTCGAACAGCCTTCCTTTGACGGTGCTTAGCGGGAGCGCCAGCGCGCCGGCGACCTCGGCGTAGCTCAGGCCCTGCAGGTAGTGCAGGACGAGCACGTCGCTCAGCGAGCGCGGCAGGGCGGCGATAGCATCCGAGAGGAGGCGCACTTCCTCGGCGGTCTCGCTGCGCCGCTCCGGAGAGGGAACGGCCGTGAGCGACTCGTCCCACTCGACGTTGGGGTACGCCGCCAGCAGCCCCTCCCAGGAGAGCGGTCGGCGCGCCTCGGCGCGCCAGGCCTTCTTGGCGAGATTGGCGGCAATCCCGAGCAGCCAGGGGCCGAACCGGTAGGGCGGGCCCAGCCGGCCGATGGAGACCTGCGCGCGCAGGAGCGTCTCCTGGGCCAGGTCCTCGCCGGCGGCGGCGTCGCCCATCAGCCGGCGGCAGAAGCGCACGAGCGTCTCGCGGTAGCGGGAGACCAGGCAGCTGAGCGCCTCCATATCGCCGCCCTGGGCGGCGCGGACCAGCGCGGGCGGCTCGACGGGTGGCGGCGCGCCGACCGCGTCATGCGGCGCGCCGCGCTCCCGGTCAGCGTCTGGGGTGCGGCGCGCGGTCACTCGCAGACGTGTCCCTCTACGTATGTATCCCTTTCGGGGCCGAAAAGTTAGTCATCGGGGCGCGGCTCAGGGTTCGGCGGTGAGGGCGCCGACGCAGTAGCGGGCGAGGGCGGATTCGTCGACTTCGACGCCGAGACCGGGGGCGGAGGGCACGGAGATCTCGCCGTTTTGGGGATCGATGGGGCTGTCGCGGAGGAGGTCGTGCTCCTTCACGAAGTGGAGGTCCGAGTGCTCGGTGGCATTGGGGATCACGGCGGCGACGTGGACACCGTAGGCGCTGCGCACGCCGAGGGCGAGCCCAGCGGTCTGGAGCCAGACGCGGAGGCCGGCGGCTTCGGCGATGCCGGCCATGTGGCGGGCGCGGGCGATGCAGCCGTCCAGGTTGAAGAAGTCGGCGGCGCCGAGCGTGACGGCCTTGAGCACGTCTTCCGGGCGCCCCATGTGGGGGGCGAGTGGGATCGCGCTGCGCCGCCGGAACTCGGGGTAGCCGTCGAAGTCAGGCTTCCAGCTGAAGGGATCCTCGAAGACGGCGATGGGGTAGGGCGCGAGCGCGTCGGCCAGGCGCAGCGACTGGTCGAGCGTCTCGAAGGCGAAGTTGGGGTCGACGGTGATCTGGTAATCGGGCCCGGCGGCGTCGCCGATGGCGCGCGCCTGTTCGACGATGTCCCAGGGCCGCGCCTTGAGCTTGTGGTGCTTGAAGCCGCGGCGGGCGGCCTGGGCCGCCTCGAGGGCGGTGTCCTGCGGGTCCATGTGGCAGGACCAGTAGCCGACGGGGATGCGGTCACGCACCTTGGGGCCTATCAGCTTGTGGGCGGGCAGGCCGAGCGCCTTCCCCGCCAGATCGAAGAGCGCGGGCTCGAAGGGGACGCCGGCGGCGGCCCACTCGATTTCCAGTGGGTCCAGGCCGAGCCACTGCGCGAGTCGCTCGGCGGGGACCTTCTGACCACGCGCGCCTTCGCCCCAGCCGACCAAGCCCTCGTCGGTGGTCAGCTTCACGACGGGGACAGGGCGCTCGGTGTGCTCATCCGGCCGGTACTTGCGGATGGCGGGGATGTAGGGGACTGCAACGTAGAACACGTCGGCCCGCACGATGCGCATGGTGGGTCCTTTCTGTATAAGCTCCGGATCAGCCCGGGGTGCGGCTACGTCGCCGGCCGGAGTGAGAGCCACATGGTGCCGTGCCAGCGCTCGCCCGGCGCCAGCACGACGAGGCCATGCTGGGGGACGCCGCGGGCGGCCAGGTTGAAGACGTTGGGCGGGCAGGTCCAGGGCTCGAAGCAGACAGATTGTGCGCCGGCGTGGGTGTAGACGACGACGACGGGGTGGTTGGGGGTGGCGCGCATGACGGCTTCCACGCCGTTGACCGGGTCGGCGACGCTGCACTCGACGAGCCCGCCGGTCAGCTCGAGCTCGGTGTAGACGCCGTTGTAGACCTTCTCTACTAAAGGAAGGGGTCCGCGCAGGTCGGGGACGCCGGCGCTACCGGCGGGTGGGCACAGGGTGTCCCGAGCGGGGACCTCACCGGCGTCGAGGGCGGTGGTGAGGCGGGTGTCCCAGCGGCGGCGCGCGGGCACGCGGATCAGGCAGTCGCCGAAGGTGCCGCGGTCCCCGAGGGGGAGGCGGAAGTACGGGTGGGCGCCGTAGCCAAAGGGAAGGTTGCCCTGACCGGCGTTGGTGATGCGTACGCCCAGGCGTAACCCGTCGGGGTCCAGCGTGTGCGTCGCTTCTATCTCATAGGGGAAGGGGTAGCCGTCGAGCGTCTCGGGGTGGTCGGCGGAGGTGAGGATGCTGGTGACGCGGGCGGAGTGGTCGTCGGCGGACGTGTCGACGACGCGCCAGGGGGTGTCAAGGGCGAAGCCGTGGAAGTCGCGGGGCATGGTGTAGCGTCGGCCCTCGAAGGTGTACTCACCGCGCGGGACGCGGCTGGGGAAGGGGAAGAGCAGCGGGATGCCCCAGAAGGCGGGGTGGGCGCGCAGGTCGGCCAGGGTGGGCGGCGAGGCGAGGGCGTCCAGGCTGTCCGGGCTATCCGGGCGGCCTGAGGGAGAGAAGGGGAGACGGGCGGCGATGCAGTTGTTGCCGAGCCCGGGCCAGATCAGGGCTTCGGCGCCGGTGAGTGTGTCCTGGAGGGACACGAGGTCTTCGCCTTCGCGGCGCACGGGGGCGGTGCGAAATCGGGTGGCCATCGATCGGGTGGGCATATCATCCCGGACGGAGGGATTGAAGAGATGAGCACGAAGGCAACGAGGCGCGCGATCGTCTCGGCGGTGGCGACGCTGCCGGCCCTGCTCGCGGCCGGGTGCGCCGGGGCCGGTACGGGGCAGCCAGCCCCGGCCAAGACGCTCGAGCCGCAGCTGGTCAAGATCTGGGTGCCGTTCGGCGACCAGCAGTTCGACTTCGAGAGCTCGTGGCGCGACTTCCTGGCGAAGCATCCCGGCTGGACGCGGGAGATCGCCTACGACGTCTCGAACGTCAAGTTCGTCACGTCGGTCACGGCGGGTGATTCGCCGGACGTGTTCATGCAGCCGTCGATGTTCCTGCTGGACGCAGCGGCGAAGAGCATGATCCGTCCGCTGGACGAGTACATTGCGCGCGACAAGGTGGATTGGAAGCAGTACTACCCCGCGGGGAAGATCGGGGCGCTGTACCGG
>DASTZM010000829.1:0-3181 GCA_035764305.1 Chloroflexota bacterium
AACTTCATATGGGCGACCGCCGCGGCGGTCGCCAGCGCGGTGGTCGCCTTCGCCGCCGGGTACTTCGTCAAGCAGCGTTCGGGGGCGGAGGCGGGCGCCGAGACGGCGCGGCTGGCAAAGGCCGACGCCGACCGCATCCTCGAGGAGGCGCGCGCCACTCAAAAGGAGCTGATCCTCGAGGCCAAAGAAGAGGCCGTGCGCATCAAGAGCGCGGCGGAGCAGGACGCCCGCGAGCGCCGCGCCGAGGTCCAGAAGCGCGAGCAGCGCCTGCAACAGCGCGAGGAGACCTTTGAGCGGAAGAGCGACCAGCTGGAGAAGCGCGACCGCACGCTCCAGGGCAAGGAGGCCGCGGCGCAGGCGGCGCTGGACGAGGCGGAGCGTCTACGCGCCGAGCAGCAGCGCGAGCTGGAGCGGATCAGCGGGCTGACGAGCCAGCAGGCGCACCTCCAGCTCATGGCGCAGGTGGAGGAGGAGGCGCGCCAGGAGGCCGGGCATCTGATCCGCGAGATCGAGGCCCAGACCAAGGAAGAGGCCGCGCGCCGCGCGCGGTGGATCGTGGCGCAGGCCATCCAGCGCTGCGCCGCCGACGTGGTCGTCGAGTCGACGCAGTCGATCGTCAACATCCCCAACGAGGAGATGAAGGGCCGGATTATCGGCAAAGAGGGCCGCAACATCCGGGCGATAGAGCAGGCGACGGGGGTCGACCTGATCATCGACGACACGCCCGAGGCGGTGGTGCTGTCGTCGTTCGACCCAGTGCGGCGCGAGATTGCGCGCATTTCGCTCCTGAAGCTCATCGCCGATGGACGCATCCACCCGACGCGGATCGAAGAGGTCGTCGCTCGGGCCAAGAGCGAGGTGGAGCAGCAGCTGCGCGACGAGGGCGAGCGCGCGGCGTATGAGGCGGGCGTGCACGGTCTGCACGGCGAGCTCATCCGGACGATCGGCCGGCTCAAGTTCCGCTTCAGCTACGGACAGAACGTGCTCCAGCACTCGATGGAGGTGTCCTTCCTGGCGGCGGCGATGGCGGCGGAGCTAGGCGCCGACGTCAACCTGTGCAAGCGCGCCGGCTTCCTTCACGACATCGGTAAGGCCGTCGACCACGAGGTCGACGGGCCGCACGCGATGATCGGCGCTGATCTCTGCAAGAAGTTCAACATCGCGCAGCGCGTGGTCCACGCGGTGCAGGCGCACCACTTCGAGGTCGAGCCGCAGACGGTGGAGGCGTTCCTGGTCGCGGCGGCGGACGCCATCTCGGCGGCGCGCCCCGGCGCACGGCGGGAGACGGTAGACAACTACATCAAGCGCATCGAGGCGCTGGAAGACGTGGCGCTGGGCTTCACCGGCGTGGAGAAGGCGTACGCCCTCCAGGCGGGCCGCGAGATCCGCATCTTGGTCAAGCCCGATCAGGTGGACGAGGACGCGGCGTGGCGGCTCAACCGAGACATCGTCAAGCGGATCGAAGACACGCTGGACTATCCCGGGCAGATCAAGGTGACGGTGATCCGCGAGACGCGCGTCACCGACTACGCCAAGTAGCGCGGCCGTGACGGCGGTCGACCCGGCGACGACCCAGCCCGCACCCGCGACCCCGCCACCGGTCGACCCGCCGCCATGGGGCTGGAGCGCCGTCGACCTGCACGTACACACGACAGCTTCGGACGGGCGGCTGACACCAGCGGAGACGGTGGCGCTCGCCGTCGCACGCGGGCTTAGCGTCCTGTCACTGACCGACCACGACTCGACAGAAGGAGTTGGGGCGGCGATCGCCGCGGCGCGGGGCAGCCGGCTGAGAGTCATCCCGGGTGTGGAGATGAACACCGACACACCGCAGGGCGAGGCGCACGTTCTGGGCTACTTTGTCGACCACGAGGACACCGACCTGCAGCGCCGCCTGGCGGACCGGCGCCGCGCCCGGATGGAGCGGGGGCTGGGCATCGTCACGAAGCTGAAGGCGATCGGGATCGAGGTCAGCTGGGAGCGCGTCCAGGAGATCGCCGGGGCGGCCGAGGGTGGGGCGGTGGGGCGGCCGCATCTGGCGCTGGCGCTCCAGGAGGCGGGATTTGTGAAGTCCACGCAGGAGGCGTTCGAGCGCTACATCGGGCGCGGCGGGCCGGCGTACGTCGAGTACGAAAAGCTTGCACCGGAGGAGGCGACGCAGATCATCCGGCGCGCGGGCGGGCTCGCCGCGCTCGCGCATCCGAGCACGATTGAAGACCTCGATCGCTTCTTGCAGCCGCTGATCGAGGCGGGGCTGGAGGGGCTGGAGTGCTACTACGGCGCCTACCCGGAGGCGACGGTCCTGCGCCTCGTCACGCTCGCGGAGCGTCTGGGGCTGTCGGTCACAGGCGGAAGCGACTACCACGGGTCGGAACAGGTGACGTACAACGCGACGCTGGGCGGGACGCCGGTACCGATGAGCGTGGTGGAGGGGCTGGAGGCGCGCCACGCGGCGCGGGCTTAGGCGGCGCCCGCGCCGCGCCAGAGACGGGCGGCCTGCGCGCGCCCGGAGGCTTCGTCGGCGCTGTTGTCGAAGATCACGATGGGGCGCGCTCGCCCCAGACGGACCGACTCAGCGAGGAAGGCCTCGGTCCACGACTTGACGGTCCCCTGCCACGCCATGCGCCGGCGCGCCTCGGGTTCGTCCACTCCTCGCCGGGCGAGGCGGCCAAGCTGCACTGGCTCGGCGGCGACCACGATCCACAGCTCGTCGCACGAGGCCGAACCGCCGCTCTCGACGAGCTTGATGGCTTCGACGACGCAGCCCGGCGCACCCGCGGCGCGCGCGACGGCGAGGTGATGGTCTCGGAGCAGATGGACGGCCGGGTGGACGAGGCGCTCGAGGGCGTCGAGCGCGCCGGGCACTTGCGCGCGCGCGCGGAGGACCTCCTTGTCAACACGTCCACCACGGAGCACATCGGAGCCGAAGCGCTCCGCCAGCGCGGCCTGGAGGGCGGCGTTGCGCTCGTACAGCTCTGCGACCAGCGCATCGGAATCTATGGCCGCGAGTCCGAGGTCGGCGAGCCACCGCGCGACGGTTGACTTGCCGGTGCCGATCCGTCCGGTCAGTCCGACGATGCGCACGAGCGATTGTAGGTATGCTCCTGCTACCGGAAGGCAGCATGGCGAGGGCGAGCGGCTGGATGCGGCGCACGCTCGGCGCCATCGCGGTCGTGTTCGT
>DASTZM010000830.1:0-8502 GCA_035764305.1 Chloroflexota bacterium
GGCGGCGTTTCGACAGCGTCGGGCGCGGGGCTGAGGCGCAGTCGGCGGCGGTCGAGGTCGATCGAGATGACGCGGAAGGGCAGCGTACGTCCCTCCTGGAGCAGGCGCCGATCGGAGGGCGCAATCTCGGAGTTGTGGACCAACCCCTCGACGCCATCCTCGACCTTGACGAACACGCCGAACTGCGCCTGCTTGATGACCTCGCCGACGACGATCGAGTTGAGCGGGTACCGCTCGTCGATCGACTGCCACGGATCCTCCTGCGCGCGGCGCAGGCTGAGCGCGATCTTCTTTGTCTCCTTGTCGACGGAGATGACGAAGACCTCGACCTCCTGCCCAGGCTTGACGACCTCACTGGGGTGCTTCACGCGGCTCCACGACAGCTCAGAGATGTGCACGAGGCCGTCGGCGCCGCCGAGATCGACGAAAACGCCAAAGTTGGCGATGTTGCTCACGCGCCCGTGACGGATCTGCCCGGGCTCCAGCTCCTGGATCAGCGTGTCGCGCCGCTGCGAGCGCAGCTCGCGGTTGGCCTGGCGCTCCGAGAGGATCAGGCGGTTCCGCTTGCGATCGGCCTCGATCACTTTGAGCTTGAGGCGCTTGCCGACCAAGCTTTTGAGCTGCTCGACGAGCTGCTCCTGCTCCTCTTCGGACTCGCCGACGCGCTGAACGCTGACGAGCTGCGAGATCGGTACGAAGGCGCGGTTGCCGAAGTCGACGACGACGCCGCCGCGGTTGACTTCGAGGACGCGCGCCTCGACGACCTCGCCGGTCTGGACCTGCTCCTGCGCACGGCGCCAGAAGCGCTCGGTCCCCGCCCGCCGGTACGAGAGGAGCGGGTGACCTTCGGAGGTCTCGGTGGCGACGACGTACACGAGCAGCTTGTCGCCTACTCGCGGCCGGCGGCCGATCTCCTGCTCTATCTCGGACACTTCGCGGCCGGGGATATGGCCTTCCGACTTGAGGCCTACGTCGACGAGCAGCTCGTCCTGGTCGACGCGCACGACGGTGCCCTCGACCACCGATCCGCGTTTGACGTCCTTGACGGCCGCGTCCTCCGCCGCGAGCAGCTCTTGCATGCTCATCAGGTCGGAATCCGCCGAGTCATCGGGCAACGCCGTAGCGCTCCTCGATCCCTGACTCAGTGGCCGCTGCTCTTCTTCCATCGACACCCCGGCTCCTCCCTTACGATCGAGCGGTGGGGAGCGCGGGACGCGTGACGCGCAGAAGCGCCCGTGGCGCGGGCGACGCCGAGCCGTGCCCCTTGCCCGACCGGGCGGGAGATATCAACGGCCAGTATAAGGGCGCGCTCTCTGTGGCGGCAATCGGGCCGGGGGAGTGGAGACGAGGGGACTCGAACCCCTGACCCTCTGCTTGCAAAGCAGATGCTCTCCCAACTGAGCTACGTCCCCGGGGGAAGGAGTGGGCCTTCTTGGATTCGAACCAAGGACCTCAGTCTTATCAGGACTGCGCTCTAACCACCTGAGCTAAAGGCCCGGAGAGCCTGAGTATATCTGACCTTCGGCTTGCCCCACGCCTGCCGCTCAGTAGTCCCGTCGCCCCTCGAGGGCGCGGCTGAGCGTGTAGTCGTCGGCGTATTCCAGGTCGGACCCGATCGGCAGCCCCTGCGCCAGGCGGGTCACCTTGACGCCGGAGGAGCGCAGTCGATTGCGCACCAGATTGGCCGTGGCCTCGCCCTCCACGGTCGCGTTCGTCGCGACGATCACCTCTTCGATCGGCTCGTTGCAGACGCGCGTGGCTAACTCACGTATCTTGAGGTCGTCTTCGAGCACTCCCTCCATGGGCGAGAACGAGCCATGGAGCACGTGGTACAGGCCCTTGTAGATGCCGGTCCGCTCGAGCGCCAAGATGTCGAGTGGTTCCTCAACAACGCAGATCCGCGACCGGTCGCGAGCCTGGTCGGCGCAGATAGGGCACGGATCGCTCGCGCTCAAGTTGAAGCAGGTACCGCAGTAGATGATCTTGTCCTTGACGTCCTCGATCGCCTCGGCCAGTGCGCGCGCCTCGTCGGTTGGCAGGCGGAGCAAGTAGAACGTCAGGCGTTGAGCGGTCTTCGGGCCGACGCCTGGGAGCTTCCCGAACTCCTCGATCAGCCGCGCGATGGGCTCGGCGAGCGACTGGGTCATCTGTTCTAAGTATATCTGGAGGAGCCGGGTTTCGGGAGCCGAAAAGGGCTACATGAGGCCGGGGATCTTGAGGCCGGGCGGCGCCAACACACTGAGGCGCTTGGCCTGGAGCTCCTGGCTCTTGGCGATGGCGTCATTGACGGCGGCGAGCACCAAGTCCTGAAGCATGTCGATGTCGTCGGGGTCGACGACATCTTTGTCGATCGTCACCGCTTGTACCTTGAGCTGCCCGGTGATGGTGACCGTGACGGCGCCGCCGCCGGCCGTGGCCTCGATCGTTTCGGTGGCCAGCTGGTCTTGGATCTTCTGCATCTGGGCCTGCATCTGCTTGATGGCGCGATCCATCGCTCTCGACTCTCCTCGGGCTGCTGAGACTGTGGGGGTGGCTGGTGGTCTCTGGCAGAAGCTGCGCTACAGGTCGCCGGCTTCAAACTCGGCGGCGATCGGCATGGCCTCGATAGCCGCGAGCTCGGCGGGAGTCATGACGCGCGCGTTGAGCATACGCAGGACTTTGCTCACGACTGGATCATCAGGAGCACTCTGCGGACGCTGCCGCTCGGCGCGCGCCCCGGCCCCCCCGGCCACCTCACACCGAACGGTAGCACGTACGCCGAGCGCCTTGGAGAGCGCGCGGTTCACGGTGACGACGTTGGCCGGCTCCTGGACCTTGGAGGCGTGGAAGGGGAACTTGAAGGCGACAACGACGGTGTTGCCTGACTCGACTCCGGTCGGCTCCCCGTCGCGCAGCAACGCCTCGAGCGAGAGGTTGCGGGTCTGGCGCACGGCGTCGAGGACGGAGGGCCAGAGGGTCTTGACCTGGGGGAGGTCGAGGGCGGAGTCGGGTGTGGGGGGAGGAACCGGCGCCTCACGAATCGCTTTGGGCGGTTCGGGTCGCGGGTCTTGGGGGACGCTGCGCTCCCCCAGACCCCCTAGCGACTCTTCTGAAGCGTCGTTTCGAGGCTGCGCCTCGACCGGGGGCACCGCCCCCTGGACCCCCGCCGAAGGCGTGGCAGGGGCGCGAGTAGACGCCTTTGCTGGAGCGACAGGTGGTGCGGGGCGGGTCGGCCGTGCTGGGCTCGGGGTCGGCGCGACGGGGGCGACGGACTCGGTTGGGGCGAGCGTGGCCTCTACGAGGGCTAGCTCCAGAGGGAGCTGCGGTTGGGCGGCGGGGGACTTGAGGCCGTTTTCGGCGGTGGCGAAGAGCTTGAGCAGGCGAACGATCTCGGGGAGGCCGAGGCGCTCAGCGCGAAGGCGCACCTGATCGCGAGTTTCGTCGTCGAGACTGGCCAGCTCACCCGCGTTGCCGGCATGCAGCAGCGCGGCGCGCAGGAACTCGATCACCTGCCGGGCGAACTGCCGCAGGTCCGACCCATGGGAGGCGACCTCCTGTACGAGACGCAGTCCCGCCGCGAGGTCGCGCGCCGCGACGGCATCCACGAGACCGCTCACGGCCTCAAAGTCGGTCAGCCCGAGCATCGCCTGAATCTGCGCGGCGGTGATCTTGAGGCGTGCCTTCCCCTTCTTGCCCGGCTTCCCGTCGGCATGGCCCGTCGCGCCGGCGAAGCTCAGCGCCTGGTCGAGCAGGCTGACCGCGTCGCGGGCGCCGCCCGCCGCGGTGCGAGCCAGCAGCTCGAGCGCGGGCGGTTCCAGCTCCACGCCCTCAGAGGCGGCAACGGTCGAGAGATGGCGCGCGAGCGTCTCGAGCGGGATGGGCTTGAAGTCGAAGCGCTGGCAGCGCGACGCTACCGTCGCGGGGACCTTCTGCGGATCAGTCGTGCACAGGATGAAGATGACGTGGGAGGGGGGCTCTTCGAGGCTCTTGAGGAGGGCGTTAAACGCCTCCGTCGTGAGCATGTGGACCTCATCGATGATGTAGACCTTGAACCGACCGGTCAGGTCAGCGCCGCCCGGACGCTGCAACAGGCGCTCACGCAGTGCGCGGACGTCGTCGACACCGCGGTTGGAGGCGCCGTCGATCTCGATCAAGAGGTCGAGCTGCCGGCCGCTGAGCAGCGCCTGGCAGTTCTCGCACTGGTTGCACGGCTCGCCTTGCAGTCCGCGCCGACAGTTGACGGCTCGCGCCAGGATGCGCGCCGCCGACGTCTTGCCCGTGCCGCGCGGACCGCAGAAGAGATAGGCGTGCGCGATCTGCCCGGCCGCGACGGCATTGCGCAGCGTTCGCGTGATGTGGTCCTGCCCGATCAGCGGCAGGTCATCAGGGTTGGCGAAGGTCCGGGAGCGCCAGCGGTTGTAGAGCGCGCTGCTGCCTGCCGTCGCGCCCGCGGCGCCATCGAGACTCATAAGGGACAACTCGTTACGCAGAACGAATTGTCCCTTATGAGGTCGTGCCCTCTCTGTTGTCCCACGCCCGCCGACTGACCACAGGCAGCTAGCTCAGACCGGGTAGCCCTGCGGCACCCAGAGCGCGCCCCTACCGCTGCTTCCTTCCGGACCTGACGGGGTTTGGAGTGGCCCTGCCGCGCAAGACCCGGCCCTCAGCGCCGCTTGCCCGGACCAGACCGGTGGCAATGAGCCGCGAGAGAGAAGTCAGCCCCGCTATAGCGGATTGCGGGTACAGGGCACCGCTGGCTCCCCGCCTAGCACGACCGCACAGAGAATAGCAGCAAGTAAAGCGGAGGGGGCGAGATTCGAACTCGCGAGGGCTTGCACCCTACGCGCTTTCCAAGCGCGCGCACTAGACCAACTATGCGACCCCTCCCGAAGGAGCGATATTCACTTGTCTCGGGTCGGCGGAGGGGGTGGGATTCGAACCCACGAGGCTTTTGGCCCACTCGTTTTCGAGACGAGCTCCATCAACCGCTCGGACACCCCTCCCCGTCCGGCGCGCCGGCCAGCTCGCTGGCCTGTTCCGGAGGCAAAAGTGTACCCGAGCCCCTCACGGATCCCCTGCCGCGCAGCCCTTGGAAGAACCGGTTCAGCTGCGCCCGTGCCTCCTCCGCCAGTACTCCCTCGACGACCTCGATGCGGTGGTTGAGGCGCGGCTCGCGCAGGACGTCGAAGACCGATCCAGCGGCGCCGGCGCGCAGATCCGGCACCGCGTACACCAGGCGCGGGATGCGCGCCTGGATCATCGCGCCGGCGCACATTGCGCACGGCTCCATCGTGCAGTAGACCGCCACGTCGGGCAGCCGCCACCGCCGCAGCTGCGCCGCGACATCGCGCAGGAGGAGGATCTCGGCGTGTGCGGTCGGGTCGTTCAGCTGTTCCTTCCGGTTCCGCTGGCGGGCGACGATCGCACCGTCGCTCACCGCGACGGCGCCGACAGGCACGTCGCCGTGGTCGGCAGCGGCTTGCGCCTCCTCCAGCGCCAGGCGCATGAAGTCTTCGTCGGCGGCAGCTCCCAATCCAGCGGCCCTTGGGTCCACCCGCCGCTACCATAGCCGCCCGACCGCCCAAGCCGTCCGCATCCCTGTACCCGCGCCCGACGCCATGGTCCTTCTGCACCCCGCCCCACTGCCGGTTCAGGTCGTCTCGACCGGCCGCGCTCGATCCACCAAGGCGGGAGTGCGCAAGGCGCCGGCGAGCCCGGGCTGCTACCTGTTCAGCGACGGCGAGGGTGCCGTTTTGTACGTCGGCAAGTCCGTCTCGTTGCGCACGCGGCTGGCGTCCTACTTCGCGACGCATCGCGACAGGAAGACCCGCGCGATGGTCTCGCACGCCGAGCACGTCGAATGGCTCACGGTGGGCTCGGAGGTGGAGGCGCTGATCCTCGAGTCGCAGCTCGTCAAGTGTCATCAGCCACCCTACAACGTCCAACTCAAGGAGCAGCCGCACTACACCTTCCTCCGGCTGAATGACGGCGGAGGCTATCCGTACCTCGAGATCACGGGCACGGTGGAAGCCGACGGCGCGGCGTACTTCGGCCCGTTCTGGGGGCGCCGCTCGGCAGAGCAGACGCTCGAATTCGTGAACCGCCTGTTCTCGCTGCGCCGCTGCACGAGCCACCTGCCATCAGCGGTGGAGGGTGGCGCCTGCTTCTATGCCCAGGTACACCGATGCACCGCACCATGTCTCTCGCGCGTTGGCCGGGGCCAGTATGCGGAGTCGATCCGTTCGGCGAGTGAGCTGCTGCGGGGCGACGTTGTCCGCCTAATCGAGCGCCTGGAGGCCGAGCGCGACGCCGCGGCGGAGGGGCTGCGCTTCGAGCAGGCGGCGCAGCTCCACCAGATCGTCCAGACGTTGACCACGCTGCAGCGCAAGCGGCGCCACCTGCGCAGCGCGGCCAGCACGGTCAATTTCCTGATGGTCGTCCGCCGGCCAGACCTGGAAGACGTGCAGGTGATCGCGTTCTCGGCGGCCAGATTCCGGGGCCAGGTCACGCTCAGCGGCAGCGACGATCAGCAGCGTCGTCTGCTGCAGCTGTTCATCATGGAGCACTATCCGGTGCGCCGCGAGCTGGAGATTGACCTGGCAGAGCTCGATCAGATGCACGTCGTCGCGGAGTGGCTGGCGCGTCAGGGGCGCCAGGCGCTCTACGTTCCGCTCCCGGATGGACCTCTCTCAATGGCCGACGCCGAGAGCGCGGTGGCCTCGGTCCTGCAAGCGATCTTTGCTTAGCAGGGCCGTCTTTACGCGGCTGCTACGCTGACGGCGACGCAATCAAAGGAGAGTCCAGGCAGATGGCAGGCAACGTCCACGAGGTCACCGACCAGGAGTTCGAGACGAAAGTCGTCAAGTCGGAGCGGCCCGTGCTGGTCGATTTCTGGGCGCCGTGGTGCGGCCCGTGCCGCGCGATCGCACCGGTGGTGGAGGAGCTGTCGGGTGAGTACGCCGGCAAGGTCGAGTTCGCCAAGCTCAACACCGACGACAACCAGCGCACGGCGATGAAGTACGGCGTAATGGCGATTCCCACGCTGATCCTGTTCCGTGGCGGGAATGAAGTCGCGCGCGTGACGGGCGTGCAGTCGAAGCAGGCGCTCAAGAAGACGATCGACGGCGTCGTCGGCGCCGCGGCCTAGAGTAGGGGCGTCGCCGGGCGGCCGGCAGGACGTCTAGTCGAGCGATCCCACATCGGCGGCGCCGTCCTCGGCGCCGCCGATGTCGTCTGGCATCTCGCCGCTCTCGAGCTGCTCGACCATCTCGCCGTAGTCATCGGGCACGTCGTCGCCCATCGTCTCGCCGAGCTTGCGGGCCCAGCGTGCGACGCTGCGCGGGTCGTTCTCGTCGACATCGGCGAACATGCTCGGGTCGGCCAGCGCCTCAAGGCGCGCCTCCTCGCTCTTCATGACGCTGACGCGAGAGATGAGCTTCTGCATCTGCTCGGGCGCGGCGCCGCAGTGCGGGCAAGCAGGGGTCGCGATCTCGGCGAAGGTGCGGAACAGCTTGCTCGATCTCCGCCGGCAAGCGCCGCAGCGGTACTCGTAGACCGGCATACGTCGGGTAGCTGAAAGGAGCGTAGCATGTCTCCCGTGGGAAGTGGGGACGCCGGCAGCGCGCTGCGCCACGAGGTGCTGATCGCGCTCGGAGCGAACCTTGGTGACCGCGCGGCAACAATCGGTCTGGCCATCGAAGCGCTGGAGACCGAGTGCGGTCCGCTTGCGCGCTCGGCGTTGTACGAGACGGCACCGTGGGGCGATGTGGATCAGCCCGCGTTCCTGAACGCCGTCGTGCGCGGAGCATCGCCGCTCGCGCCGGTGGCACTGCTCCAGCGCTGCAAGGAGATCGAGCGCGAGCTGGGACGGGTCGAGAGCAAGAGGTGGGGACCGCGCGCGATCGACATCGACCTCTTGGCCTACGATCGGGTGTTGCTCATGACGCCGGACCTTTGCCTCCCCCACGCACGAATGCACGAGCGCGCTTTCGTTCTAGTGCCTCTCGCGGAAGTGGCTCCCGACTGGCGCCATCCGCTGCTCAACCGCACCGGGGCCGAGCTACTGGCCGCGCTACCAGCCGCGGAGCGAGGCGGCATCACTAGATGGTGGGAGCCTACGGCTGGGCAGGATTCCGGCGCACGCTGATTTCCCCCACGCGCAACTCTTCGGGCCAGGACTCGACGAGCCTGGTGAGGCGCGCCAGCGGGGGAGAGGCTTCGGCCCAGCGTCGCCAGAATGCGTCCACGACGACAAACCTCGCCGTCCCGGGCGTGGGATCGAAAGCAAAGCGCGATCGCGACATACCAGGGGGATAGAACGCGATCGGCTCGCCGGTCGCTGCGACCGCCTGCAAGAAGTCAGCGCTGCGGGCTCGGTAGAGCCAGGCGACGTGCGGAGAGAGCAGCACCAGCTCGTCGCCGCTGGTGCGCTCATTTACAAAGGCCGCCGCGGCTCGCGCGCCATTCGTGTCGAGGACGAGCGCCCAGTCGAACCGTGTCGTGAAGCGCGTGGCGACCTGGCCG
>DASTZM010000831.1:0-2561 GCA_035764305.1 Chloroflexota bacterium
GCCGCCCAGCCACGTTACGTCGCGGATCCATACACCGAACGTGATCGGCCTATACTCGCCGCGCGTCTATGACACCCCCAAGCGCCCCCTCGGCCCAGGGTGTCCTGGGCCCCGTCGACCTCACCGGTCAGGTCGCCCTCGTCACCGGCGCCAGCCGCGGCCTTGGCCGCGTCTACGCCCAGGCCCTGGCGCGTGCTGGCGCCGCTGTCGCCCTCAACGCACGCTCCGCCGACCAGCTCGCTGAGACCGCCTCCCTCATCGAGCGCGACGGAGGCCGCGCCGCCACCTTCCCCGCGGACGCCGCGGATCCCGCACAGGTCGCCGCCCTCGTATCCGCCGTCGCCGACCACTTTGGGCCAATCGATCTACTCGTCAACAACGCCGGCACCAGCGGATCGCTCGCCCCCTTCGCCGACATCGACCCGGCCGACTGGTGGCGCACGCTCGAGGTCAACCTTCGCGGCCCCATGCTCTGCGCCCGCGCCGTTCTCCCCTCCATGCTCGCCCTATGCCGCGGCCGGATTGTCAACGTCTCCAGCGGCGCGGGCAATCAGGCCTGGCCCCTCGCTTCCGCCTACGCCACCAGCAAGGCCGCGCTCACCCGCCTCACCGAGAATCTCGCCGCCGAGCTGCGCGACACCGGCGTCGCCGTCTTCGCCATCAGTCCCGGCATCGTCCGCACCGCCATGGTCGAGGGCGCGCTCCACCAGAGCGCCGCGCCCGCTATCGCCGAGCAGTTCCGCACCGCGATCGCCGAGGGCCGCGCTGTCCCACCCGAGCGCAGCGCCGCCCTCGTCCTCACCCTCGCCTCCGGCGCCGCCGACCCCCTGAGCGGCCACTTCATCTGGGTCGGCCACGACCTCGCCGCCCTCCTCGCCCGGGCCGAAGAGGTGCGGCGCGACGCCCTCCATCTGCTTCGCCTTCGCCCCCTGCCCACCTGATCCCGCGAAGTCACGCCATCAGGCCCAGCGCCACCAGTTGCCCTTATTCCAGGACGCGACGAAGAAGCTCTAACTCAATGACCGGCGGTGGTAGAAGCTGTTGCCGGAGTTGACGGCTACTGCCGAGGCGGCGGAACGAGCTGCTGTTTGGTGGGGTGCCAGCGCCAGGTGTTGTCGGGGGTGAGGTGGGTCCCGCCGATCCAGCGGTCGACGCCGAGGAGTTCGACTCGGTCGGCTTCGCCGCGTACGGTGCGCTCGCCGGTCGCGGTGAGCCGCAGCGGGAGGCGGGCGAAGCGCTGATTGTCGCTGAGCGGGTGGCGGCGGAAGCGGGGTCCCGTCGCCGGTTTCGACGAGTCTGTTCGTGCCCTGGCCCAGCGCGGAGAGGCTGCGGTAGAACCAGGTGTCGCCGAGGAAGGGGGCGTCCTCGAGTCGCTGTGCGGCGACGAATGCGGCCGGGGGCGTGCGAGCGCCGGCGTCGATCGCTTCGAGCGCGTGCCGTTCGGTGCGCGAGAGTCCGTTCGTGGGCGCGGGCAGTTCTTCGAGCAGCCGCCGCAGCGCGGGCGCGAGAAACGGCAGCGACGCAGTCTCGCGTGTTGCCCACTCGACCAGTGCTGTGGGCTCCGGTTCCTGAAATGCGGCCCAGGCCGCTGCCGCTGCCTCGAGAGCCGCGCCTTCTGTCGGGCGCCGTGCGGGCCAGAGCGTCTCGAGCTCGCGTGCGGTGAGCTCGCCGAGGCCGGCGAAGGAGGGCTTCCCGGGGAAGGTGCCGATGACGATCAGCTCGGGCGCAGCCCCTGCGGCCCCTGCGTCGTGGGCGAGCGTGAGCACGTCGAGAAGTTGCAGCTGGTCGTAGAGGTCGTGCTCGAACCAGAGCACGACGTGGCCCTCCGCGTGGAGTGCGTCGAGCAGCTGCCGGTCGCGCCGCTCGAGCGAGGAGAGCAGCGCCTGTTGCCGGCCCCAGCCGCACTCGGCGAGGAAGCGGGCGCGTGTTCGCAGGAGCTCCTTTCTCGGCACTGCCGGGACCGGCCCTTCGTGGAGCGCGTTCTGCCAGGGCAGCACCGCGCCGCCCAGCGCAGTCTGGCGCAGCGTGTTGCCGGCGCTCTCGCCGTTGGTGACGTGCAGGAGCGTCGGCCGCGTGGCCGGCTCCGCCAGCGTGAACCCCACCGCCTGCGCCTCCTTGATCGCGCGCAGGAAGCGCACCGTCTCTTCGCCGTAGCGGCGATGCCCGCTCGGCGCCCGGTCCGGGCTGGGCAGCAGCCCCCGCAGCTCAAAGTAGCGCAGCGTCTCCACGTGCACGCCCGCGCGTTCCGCCACCTCGCCGACTCTCACGCAACAGACTGCAAACCCGTACCTAGGTACGGAAGTCAAGGCGACCCGATACGCCGGTAACGCGATTGTTACGCCGCGTCGCAGCCGCCGGGGCCGCCTGTAATGGATCTGTTCAGCCGCCGCGCGCATGATGAAGGCGCCTGCCGCGGGGCGCGAGCCAAGAGACGGCTGGGTGCCACTTTCAATGCCCACCCACGAGGGCGCCGCTCCGACCGGGCGGCGCCCCGTGGCGTCTACAACCGCCGCGCGTCGGCGCCGGTCCCCACTCGCAGCTGCGATCCGCAGCCATCATGC
>DASTZM010000832.1:0-4133 GCA_035764305.1 Chloroflexota bacterium
GCTCGTTGCGGGGGCGACGCCGCGCTGTCTCGAAGTCGCGACGGCACTGTACGCGGCGATCGTCGACCGGGTGGTGCCGGTCTCCTCGCTCAAGACGGCGGAGATGGCCAAGCTGGTCGAGAACGCGTTCCGGATGGTGAACGTCGGCTTCGCCAACGAGGTGGCGCTGTGGTGCGACCAGCTCGGGCTGGACGTGTGGGAGGTGATCGACGCGGCGGCGACGAAGCCGTTCGGCTTCATGGCGCACTACCCGGGACCGGGACTTGGCGGGCACTGCATTCCCGTGGACCCCTACTACCTGGTCTGGAAGTTGAAGACGCTGGACTATCCGGCGCGCTTCATCGAGCTGGCGGGCGAGATCAACCGGGCGATGCCGCCGTTTGTCGTGTCGAAAGTCCAAGGCGCGCTCGAGCGGCACGGCCGGCCGCTGCGCGGGTCGCGCGTGCTGGTCCTTGGCGCGGCGTACAAGCGCGACGTGGCGGACGTGCGCGAGTCGCCGAGCCTGGACGTGATTGGACTCTTGGTCGAGCACGGCGCGCTGGTGGAGTACCACGACCCACACGTGCCGTCGGTGACGGTGCGCCTCTCCGAGCGCGCGCTGGCGCACGCGGACGAGCTGCCGGCGGCGAAGGAGACGGTGCTGCGGCTAGAGTCGGTCGACCTGTGGCCGGCGGTCGAGCACGCGGACTGCGTCGTGGTGTGCACCGACCACTCGGCGTACGAGTGGGAAACGCTCGCGCGCCGGGCGCGTTTGATTGTCGACACGCGCAACGCGATGCGCGGCGTGGCGCTCACGCCGGCGGACGCGGAGGTAGTCAAGCTCTAGGAACACTTTGGTGAAGCGCGCCTTCGTTCTGTTCTTCGTCGCCGGGTTGGTGTGTGTGCCGCTTGCGGCCGGCGCCGCGCTGTTTCTCTTCCTGGACGGGGCCTTCGCGCGGCTGGGCGTCGACGGAGTGACGACGGCGCCGAGACTGCCGGCCAGCTCGGTCGAGGTGCCGGCGTGGTCGAGCACGCAGCGGGTAACACTGCTCCTACTGGGGACGGACCAGCGTGAGGGGGAGACGGCGCCGCCGCGGACCGACACGATCATCGTGGCGACGCTCGATCCGCAGAGCAAGACGGCGGGGATGGTGTCGCTGCCGCGCGATCTGTGGGTCACGATTCCCGGTGTGGGCAGCGAGCGGATCAACTCGGCGTACGAGCTGGGCGAGAACGCGCGCCGCGGGGGCGGACCGGACCTGGCGCGGCGCACGGTGGAGGAGCTGCTGGGGGTGCCGGTCCACCACTACGCGCTGATCGGCTTTTCCGGGTTCCAGAAGCTGGTCAACGAAGTGGGCGGGGTGGTGGTTGACGTCGAGCGCCCGATCAAGGACAACGAGTACCCGGACCAGGACTACAGCCTGCGTCGCATCTTCTTCCAGCCCGGGCTGCAACGCCTGGACGGCGAATCGGCGCTGTGGTACGTGCGCACGCGCCACGCAGACAGCGACTTCGGTCGGGCGCGGCGCCAGCAGCAGTTCATCATGGGGCTGCGCCGTCAGGCCCTGCAACTCAATCTGCTGCCGAAGGCGCCGGCCATCCTGTCGGCGCTCTCGGACACGATCAAGACCGACTTGCGTCCGACCGAGATCATTGGCCTGGCGAGGTTGGCGAAGGAACTGGACGCAGGTGCGGTAGTCAGCCGCGTGATTGACGAGTCGATGACCACGCACTGGGTGACGCCGGCCGGCGCGCAGGTCGAGCTGCCGGACAAGTCCGCGGTCAAGCGCCTCGCGCAGGACGTGTTCGGGTCACGCGCGTAGCCCGCATACGTTAGAACAAGATGCGCCAGGCGCCGGCGCAGAGCAGAGCGACGACAAAGACGCTCACGCCGAGCGCGGCCCGCGCGAGGACGCGGTCATGCGGGCTCGCAACGATCGCCAGGATCAGGTTGGAGCCATAGATGATCCCGCCGATGAGCGGCAGCTTGTAGATGTCGTTCTTGCTGCCAATCAGGTCGGCCTCGCCGAAGGCGTTGAAGTGCAGCGCGATCAGGTCGGGGAAGGTCTCGAAGCGCCTCCACAGGACGAGCGCGAAGGCGCCGTCGAGCAGCAGCCCGATGGCGATCAGGGCCAGCGCCCAGCGATCGGTCCAGATTGGCTGGCGGGGAGGCGCCGCGGGCGGTCCTTGGTCTTCAAGGACCGCCGTCTCACTTGACGTAGGTGAGCCAGCGCTCGTAGCGCGCGTCCTGTCCCGTGACGGCCTTGAGGTAGCGCTGGCGCAGCTCCAGCGCCACGGGGCCCGCTTTGCCCGATCCGATCGGCCGGTAGTCGATCTCCGACACGGGGGTCACTTCGGCGGCGGTGCCGGTCATGAAGATCTCATCGGCGGCGTAGAGCTGGTCACGGGTCGCCATGACCTCCTTCACGGGAAGCCCCATCTCTTTGGCGATCTGAATGACGCTGTCGCGCGTGATGCCCTCCAGGTTGACCGAGTGCTCGATCACGTGCAGCGTGCCGCCCTTGAGGAAGAAGATGTTCTCGCCCGTGCCCTCGGCGATGAAGCCGTTCTGGTCGAGCAAGAGCGCCTCGTCGAACCCGGCTGAAACGGCGTCCATCCGGGCCAGGACGCTGTTCACGTAGTTGCCGCCGGCCTTGGCCTTCCCCGGCATTGCGTTGGCGGGAAGACGCACCCAGGCCGACGTGACCAGGCGGGCGCCCTTGTTGATGGCGTCCTCGCCGAGGTAGGCGCCCCACTCCCACGTGGCGACCATGGCCTGCACCGGGCAGGGCAGCGGGTTCACGCCGAGCGTCTGGCCGCCGCGCCAGATCAGGGGACGGATGTAGCAGCCCTCCCACTTGTTGGCTCGCACGGTGTCCAGGATGGCCTGGTTGATCTCGTCCTGACTGAAAGGGACGGGCATCCGCAAAATGGCGGCCGAATCGAAGAGGCGCTGGGTGTGCTCCTGAAGGCGGAAGACCGCCGGCCCGCGGCTCGTGGGATAGGCGCGGATGCCCTCGAAAACGCTGGTCCCGTAGTGCAGCGCGTGGGTCAGGACGGAGATTCGGGCCTCCTCCTGCGGGACGATCTTGCCGTTGAACCAGATCATCCCGGCGTTGATGCCGGCGTCGCCGCCGGCGCTGGCCTTGGCGGCGGACTTGGCGTCCGCAGGCTTGGTTTGCGTGGTCATGGGCGTGGGCCCAGTGTACTCAACGTTTGCTTTGGCGACCCTGGTTGATGTCGCTGACGAGGATGTTGAACATGAGCACGATTCCGACGCACGCCGCGATCAAGAAGAAGACCATGGCGATGCCGGGATAGCCGAGGATCCTGAAGTCGGTGGGGATGTCCATCAGCAGCGCCGCGCCCAGAATGAGCGCGGCGATGATCAGTCCCACGGTGATGCGGTTGGCGATCTTCTGCAGCCCGGCGATGAGGAGCGCCTCGTCTATGGCGTCGACCTTCACTGACATCTCGTTCTCGGCGAGTAGGTCCATGATGCGGTTGACGCGCCGGGGGAGCGTCTCCAGCACGTCCCGCATGTCGAGCATGCCGCTCAGGAGGTTGCCCGGTGAGAAGCTGCGCCGCATGCGCTCCTGGAAGATGCGTGCCGACTCACGCTGGATGGCGGCGTTGGGGTCGAACGCCGGCGCGAGGGTCCGCCCGACGTGGTCGAGATTGAGAAGCGTCTTGCCGAGCATCGCAAGCTCGGGAGGGACGCGCACGCCGCACTGGCTCGACACCTGCGTCACCTCGAGCATGAGCCGGCCGATGTCGATCGTACCGGCGGTCTGCCCCTGCTGCTGCGCGACGATCTCGGCGACGCGGCGCCGGAACTCGCGCTCGTCGAACGCCTCGGTTCGCTCCCCGAGCCGGAGGGCGAAGTAGGCTGCCTGCTCGCTGCGCCCCTCGGTGATGGCCAGGATGAGCTGAAGGAGCTGTTCCTGGGCTGCGGTGGTGAGACGCCCCACCATGCCAAGGTCGACCAGCGCGATGCGCCCGTCATCGGTGAGCAAGACGTTGCCCGGGTGCGGGTCGGCGTGGAAGAAGCCGTGCACCAGCACCTGGTCGAGGTAGGCGCGGAACAGCGCGTCGGCGAGCGCGTCACCGTCGAGCTCCAGGTGGGCGAGCGGACCGAGCTCGGTCACCTTGCG
>DASTZM010000833.1:0-11471 GCA_035764305.1 Chloroflexota bacterium
TCGACGTGCTTCAGCGCCTCCTCCGCCCGCGCCACGATCGTGTCCACGGTGTCGATCTGCTCGCCGCGCACGTCCACGCTGCCCAGCCCGATCCGTCGATCGTCGGGCAGCGCGCGGAGCACGGCCATGTCCCCCGCGACCGGGATCGAATACTCGAGAACGTACTGATCGACGTCCAGCTTCCGCATCGCCGGCACCAGCGTCTCGTAGCCGCCGGACCCCTTCCAGCCCAGGCGCCCCGCGTTCCCACGGCACAGGTGCACCGCGCGCGTCACGCCCTTCACGCCTGACAGGATCTCGTTCAGCAACTCCACCGCCAGGTCGATCTCGCGCTCGGGGTCGTCGTACTTCGCGCGCACGGCCGGATCGACGAACAGGCACAGGTGCGTGTCGTCGAACTGCGCCACGGTCACACCGGTCTTCGCCACCTCCTCCAGCTCGCGCCGCAGCACCGGCACCAGCGCGCGCATGAACGCCTCGCGCGTCGGATACGCCTTCTTTGAGCGCTCCGGGTCCCACATGCGCTGCCCCAGCAGGTACGGCGACGGCAGGCACACCTTGGTCATGCGGTCGGTGTGCGCCACCAGGAACGCAGCCTCCTCGGCGATCCGGCCCGGCTTGCGGGGCGTCATCGGCTCGACCACGGTATGGAACGGCCGGCCGGTACCGAGCTCGTCGTCCACGACATAGGAATGGAAGCCGCGCATGACCTCCGAGATGACGCCGATGTAGGAGCGGCGCCGCCACTCCCCATCCGAGATCAGGTCGAGCCCCGCCGCCTCCTGCAGCGCGACGACGTATTGCGTCGCCGCGTCCAGCCGCTTCTGGTAGGTCGTCTCGTCTACTTGCCCTTCGGCGCGCGGGTCGAGCAGGTCACGCAGGAACTGCGGGCGGGGCATGGAGCCGACCACGCCGGCCGGGAAGAGCGTCATGAGATCACGTCCATTGTGACTGAGCGAGCGCGTAGTCCTCGGTCGTGTCGATCTCGTGATACTCGCCGTGGGTATTCACCCGGTGGAACGCCACACCTCGCTGGAGCATGTCCTGAAAGAGATGAATCAGGTACGCCGTACGGAAGGACGCCGCCCCCTGAAAGGGCTGGTCGGGGCCGACCTGGCGGAGCACGCGGTGGTAGTGCTCACGTAACGCTGCCGCGCCATCGGGTGTGAAGCGCGCCACGCCGATGTACTCCCCCGACGCTTCCTCGGCCGAGATCAGGCGGCTCACTTCGGTGATTCTCTCGCCGTCCGCACGCACCTTCTCCGCGTCGGTCTCGGGGTGCATCGAGCGGTGGCGGTAGCGCGACCGGAAGTCCGTGTCCACCACCAGCGTGATCTCGTGCGGACTCGCCATCGCGCGCTCGACCGCGAACGGCCGGTAGAGGATGTCCGCGTACGTGCAGACGAAGCCGTCCTGCATGAAGTCCTCGGCGCAGAACAGCGACGCCAGGATGTTGTTCCGCTCCCACTCCGCGTTCTCGACGTACGTCAGGTCCGGGTACTCGCGCTTGATGACGGGCAGCAGGTACCCGCCGACGAAGACGACGTCCTTCCCACGGAACCCGCCCGCGGCCAGCGCATCCAGGATCCAGTCGATGATACGCTTCCCGGCGAGGGGGGCGAAGCACTTTGGCTCGTTTTCCGTCAGCGGCATGAGGCGCCGGCCTCGGCCGGCGCCGATGACGATCGCTTTCAGGCGGCGCGCTCCCAGTCCACGACCACGCTCCCCTCGGACAGCCAGTCGTACCCGCGGTTGAGCACCACGTTCCCCAACGCGGTCGTCTCGTCGTCGGTGTTGTCCCACAGCGTGCGGAAGCAGGCGTCTATCCGGCGCCGCGCCTCCTCGACCGCCTGCTGCGCCAGCCGCTCCGCCTGGACGCGGCGCGGCGCGCTCACGACGCGCTCGGTGTACACCGCCGTCGCCGCGATGACGTAGAGGTCGACGCCGATCAGCGCCAGCCGCGAGACCAGCGCCTGGCGCTGCTCGAGCTTAGCGCCGTGCAGCGCCATCGCGTACAGCCCCGCGCGCGCCAGCTTGCGACTTGTCCGCTCGACGTAGTCCAGCTGCTTGTGCGCCCACGATCCCTCTGGGACCAGCTGCCCCGCCTCCTTCGCCGCACCGGTCGTCACGCCGTTGGCCTTCCACTGGCGCGCGTAGTAAGGAAGGTAGAACTTCGCCAGCTGCGGCGCGTGCGCCAGCTTGCCCACGCCCGCGCTCTCCAGGAACCCTCCCGCACGGCGCAGGTGCGGGTCCCACACCTCACGCGCGATGAACAGCGTCAGAATCTCGCTCGCCCCCTCGCCGATCAGGTAGAGGCGCGCGTCGCGCATCAACTGCTCCACCGGGGGCGCGGGCTCGCCGCGCGCCTTCATCGACTCGGCCTTCTCGTAGCCGCGCCCACCACGCACTTGCATCGCCGCATCGCAGATGTCCCACAGCCGCTCGGAGTTGAACAGCTTCGCCGCCGCTGCCTCGACGCGGTGGTCGGTCTCCGCGCGGTCGACCAGCGCGCAGATCGACCAATCGACCGCCTCCATCGCGTAGATGTCCGCCGCCATGCGCGCCAGCTTGTGCGTGTTCAGCTCGTGCCGGCCGATCGGCTTACCGAACGTCTCCCGCTTCCCCGCCCACCACACCGTCGGGCCGTAGAGCTGCTTCGCCATCCCCAGACACAGCGCCGCGAGCGAGACGCGCCCCGTGTTGAGCGTGGCGAGTGCGACGCGCAGCCCCTTCCCCACCTCCCCAATCACGTTCTCCTTGGGAACGTGCACGTCCCGCAGGCGCAACCACACGTTGCTGATCCCGCGGTTGCCCATGAACGAGCAGCGGTTGAGGATCTCGATGCCCGGCGTCTCACGGTCGACGATGAACGCGGTGACCGCCGTCGCGTCGACCTTGGCCATCAGCACCATCACCTCCGCCACCCCGCCGTTGGTGCACCACAGCTTCTCGCCATTCAGCACGTAGTGGCCGCCGTCCGCGGCGAGCGTCGCCACCGTGGACATGCCTGCCGGATCGGAGCCCACGCCGGGCTCGGTTAGTGCAAAGGCCGAGAGCGCGCCCCTGGCGATGCGCGGCAGCCACTCCCGCTTCTGCGCCTCGGTTCCGAAGTGCAGCACCGGCTTGGAGACGCCAATCGACTGGTGCGCCGACAGGAGGAGCGCCAGCGTGTTGCAGTGGCTCCCCACGAGCATCAGCACGCGGTTGTACTGTCGCTGGCTGCACCCCAGGCCGCCGTACTCCTTGGGGATGTTGATGCCCAGCGCGCCCAGCTCCGCCAGCCCCGTCAGCACCGCTCGTGGGATCTCGGCGTCCCGCTCGATCGCCTCGGCGTCGACGCGCTCGCGCAGGAAGGTCTCGAGTCGCCCCAGGAACGCCTCGAACTCGGAGTCGCGCGGCTCACTGCCCCGCGGCGCCGCCTGTGACGGTGCGAGCAGCTCGAAGCGCGGCTGGCCGGCGAAGAGCCCCGTCATGAAGCTCGGCCGGCGCATCGACTCCCGCGCCGCCTCGACGTCCTTGACCCCCTTCAAAAGCCCGCCTGCCCCTGACGTCCCCATCGGGTCCATCATAGCGTCAGGGTGCGCCGGGGTCAGTAGAGCCACTTATCGCCGTGGCATGCGCCCTGCTTCGATAGGTACGGCAAGCGGCGCCTCCCGGGGGGAATCGTCCGAGGCGCTGTGCCGGGCTGAGCCCGGGGAGGAGCCGACGATGTCGTCGGGGCCGTCCGCCACAACTGAAGTCCTGGAGATCAACGCCCGGCTTCGCCACGCCCTGGCGGAGGTGGCCGAGCGCGAGGCGACGATCCGCCAGCAGGCCGGCCGCCTGGCCCAGCTGAACGACCAGCTGCGGCAGTCTCACCGCGCCCTCGTCGAAGCGCAAAACCGTCTCGTCCGGCAAGAGCGGCTGCGGGCCCTGGGGGAGATGGCCAGCGGCATCGCCCACGATCTCAACAACGCCCTGGCCCCCGTCGCCGGCTTCGCCGAGCTGCTCGTCGACCAGCCGGAGCTCCGCGCTGATGCCGCCCAGCTGCAGCGCTACCTGCAGCTCATCCTGACCGGCGCCCGGGACGCCGCCGCCGTCGTGGCGCGCCTCAAAGAGTTCTACCGGCGCGGCGAGGACACGCAGGACTTCGCTCCGGTCGACCTCAATGCGCTCGTCGAGCAGACCGTCGCGCTGTGCCAGCCGCGCTGGCGCGACCAGACTCGTGCCGAGGGGCGGCCGGTGGAGCTGATGACCGAGCTGGGCGACGCGCCGCCCATCCCGGGACGCGACACCGAGCTGCGCGAGGCGCTGACGAACCTGGTCTTCAACGCGCTGGACGCGATGCCGGAGGGCGGCGCCATCTGCATTCGTACCTACGCCGAGCCTCCGACCGGCTCGGGCGGCGACCGCCTCAGCGCCCGGGAGGTCATTCTCGAGGTCGCCGACACGGGCAGCGGCATGACCGAAGAGGTCCGCCGGCGCTGCCTGGAGCCCTTCTTCACCACCAAGGGTGACAAGGGAACCGGCATGGGCATGGCCATGGTCTACGGCACCGTCACACGTCACGGCGGGCGCATGGAGATCGAGAGCGCGCCGGACGCGGGTACCACCGTGCGCCTGATCCTGCCCGCCGTGCACGAGGACCGCCTCCCACAGGATGCGGAGCCGCTCGAGGCCGCCGGCGGCGCGACGCCCGCGCGACCCGCTGAGTCGGCACTGGGCATACTCGTGGTCGACGATGAGCCGCTCGTGCGCGCCGCGGTCAGCCAGCTGCTCCGCGCCGACGGTCACGAGGTCGCCGTCGCCGCCAACGGCGCCGACGGCCTGGCCATCCTCCACTCGCGTCCCTTTGACGTTGTGATCACCGACCGCGCCATGCCGGGCATGACCGGCGAGCAGGTCGGCGCCGCCGTGAAGCGCCACCGCCCCGCGACGGCAGTCGTGATGCTTACGGGCTTTGGAGACCTGATGCGCGCCGCCGGCCAGACGCCGCCCCACGTCGACGTCGTCGTCGCCAAGCCGCCCACGCTGACGTCCCTGCGTCGCGCCATCGCCCAGGCACGCGAGCAGGCCTCTGGGTGGGACCGGGCCGGACCCGAGAATCGTGTAGCGTAATCAGTGGAGCTTCATCCGAATGCCTGACCGCAGCCGACCGTTGATCCTCGCCGTCGACGACGACGAGCGCGTGCGCGCCCTCTGCGTCGCCGCGCTGCAGACCGAGTTCGAGGTGGTGACTGCCGAGAACGGCAAGCAGGCGCTGGCCCTGCTCTACCAGAAGCGCCCCGACGTTGTCCTGCTGGACGTCACCATGCCCGTCATGGACGGCTGGGAGACGTGCCGCCGGATCCGCGACATGGCCGACGTGCCGGTGATCATGCTCACCGCGCACGGCGGCGACACCGAAGTCGTGCGGGGACTCGACAACGGCGCCGACGACTACGTGACCAAGCCGTTCCGGCCGCTGCAGCTCGCCGCGCGCATCCGCGCCGTGCTCCGAAGGCGCAGCGCTGCCGCACCAGGCGACGGCGAGGGCGCCGAGCGGCTCAGCTTCGACAACGGCAACCTGATCGTCGACACCGCACGCCGCGTCGCCGTCGTGCGCGGCAAGGAGGTCAAGCTCTCCGCGACCGAGTACCGCCTGCTGGAGACGCTGGCGCGCCACGCCGGCCAAGTGCTCTCGCACGACCAGATCCTCGAGCACGTCTGGGGGCACGCATACGCCGGCGAGACCGGATACGTCAAGACGTACATCGGCCTGCTGCGCAACAAGATCGAGGACGATCCCAAGCAGCCGCGCTACCTGCTCGCGCGGCGCGGGCTGGGGTACTACCTCGAGCGGCGCGTCGAGCCGCGCGAGCCCGAGGCAGTGCCCGGCGCCGCCTAACGCGACAGCGCGTCAGCGCGGCGGCGCCCCGGCTACTTGATCGAGAGCCCGCACCCTCCGGCCGCGGTCTCGATCTGGTCCTTGCGGCTGACGAAGACGTTGGGCTTCTGCGTGCCCTCGGTGAAGATCTCGGTCAGCGTGTCGCCCACCACCTTGTTCGCGTCGGCGGCGCACAAGAACTGGTACCAGGTGTTCACGATCGGCGGCGACGCCGCCAGCCGGTCCTTCACACCCTTGAGGTTGACCTTCTCGAGTGAGGCGAAGCGCCCCTTCAGGATCTGAATCCACTCGTCGATCACCGACAGGCGGGAGGGAATAAGCAGATCTGTCTTGGCCTGGATGCGGTACCAGTCCTTGCTCGCCAGGAACTTGGTGAACTCCCACGTCTGGGCACGCGTCTTGGTGCCGGACCACATGCCCCACCCATCGGTGGTGATCCAGCTCATGCGCTGCTTCGGCCCCTTCGGCACCGGCGCAATGTCGAAGTCGAGCCCCTGCACCGCGGCGACGTCCTTCAGGGCGTGCATGCCGTCCTCGGCCATGCCGAAGAGGCCATCGCCGAGCGAGGAGAAGAACGCGAAGCCCGTCGGGCGCTGCTTGGGCGGCAAGAAGCTGATGTCCTTCCAGTAGCGGTCGTACATCCAGTCGAGCGCCGCCTGCGACTCCGGGCTGTGTGCGAGCGTCTTCTTGAAATCCTTCGGATCGATCCAATTGCCGCCGAAGGCCCACAGTGTGTTCTCGAGACGCCCCTTACCCAGTGGGTGGTAGCCGCCGTAGACCTGGCGACCGCTCTCCATGCGCGTCATGCGCTTGGCCGCGTCGGCGTACTCGGTGTACGTCCAGCTGTCGTCCGGGAACTTGACACCGGCTCTCTGGAAGGTGGACTTGTTGTAGTAGAGGATGCCCGTGTTGATGTACGTGGGGACGCCAAACCGGAAGTTGGTGGTGGGAATCTGGAAGCCGTTCCACTGGCCCTTGACGAAGTCGTCCAGGTCACCCTTTGGCCAGTCCTTGAGGTAGTCGTTGACGTTGATCACCGCGCCGTTGGCGGCGAAGCGCCAGAAGTTGTCGTCCCACGCCTGGAAGACGTCGGCGCCCGCGCCGGACGCCCAGCCGGCGAGCAGCTTGTCCTGCCAGCCGCTCTCCTCCGGGAAGTAGTCGATCTCTGTCTTGGGGAACTTCTGCTTGTAGAGCGCGATGCCTTCCTTGAAGGCCCCCTCATAGGTGGGGCCACTGCGGATCTTGACCAGCAGCTTGGCCGCCTGGTCGGCGCCCGCCGCCGTTCCCGGCTGGCCGGCCGCCGACCCGCCGGGCGCGCCGCACGCCGCCGCGAGCAGCGCGCTGCCCGTCCCAGCGCTTGTCGCCAGGAATCCCCGTCTGGAAAACGCCATCTTCATGTGGGTCCCTCCCGAGACCCATGATAGGGCGGTTTCCTACTTCTTGCCAGAGGGGCGCTTGGCCGCCGCCTTCCCCTTCTTCGCGGCGCCGCGCCGGGCGGTGACGCGCTCCCTGTGCTGCTTTTGGGTCGCCTGCTTCTCTGCCGCTTTCTTGGCGGCCTGCGCCTGCATCCGTCGCGCCTGCCCCACCGAGCCGATCTTCTTTTCTGTCCCAATCTGGTACTCCAGGATTGGGTCGGGCTGCCCCGTCTCCTTGACGCGCTTGGCCACCCACGTCTGCATGCGGTGGCGCAGCAGCATCACCATCTCGGGCTCGGATTCGGCCAGGTTCCTGGTCTCCAGCGGATCGTCGAGCAGGTTGTAGAGCTCGATCGACGGGAAGCTGTGGAAGTCCGGCTCCAGCGCCTCGATCAGCTTCCACTCGTGGGTACGCCAGCCGCGCTTTCGCATCCACGTGCACTCGGTCAGGTACAGCTCGGAGTAGTTCGTCCGACGCTCGCCTAGCGCCAGCGGCACCACGCTCTGCCCGTCCGGCTTCAGCTCGCGCAGCAGCCGC
Source organism: Chloroflexota bacterium (assembly GCA_035764305.1). Taxonomy (GTDB): domain Bacteria; phylum Chloroflexota; class UBA11872; order UBA12225; family UBA12225; genus DASTZM01. Next base: position 7,820 of record DASTZM010000833.1, read on the forward strand.
TTGTTCCCCATCAGGTCGAGCAGCGTCGGCAGCATGTCCTGGTGCGTGACGTACCCCGGTACGCGCACGCCGGACGGCAGACCCGGCGCCTTGACGATCAGCGGCACGTGGATCGTCGGCTCGTACAGCCCGTGGTGGTCGAAGAAGATGTCGTGCTCGAGGAAGCTTTCGCCGTGGTCGCCCGTGAGCAAGACCACCGTCTCGTCGGCGATGCCCAGCTCCTCCAGCCGGGTGAGGAGGCGTTGGATGCACGCGTCCATGTACGCCAGCGCGCCGTCGTACTGAGCGATGACGTACTCGGTGTCGGTCACCCCCGGCGGCATCCAGGACTTGAAAAACTCCGCGAACGGCGCAAAGTCGAAGACGCGCCGCATGCTGCGCTCGGTCTTCAGATGCGCCGGGTCCTTCTCATCTCCTGAGTAGAAGAGCCGGTCGAACGGCGCCGGCGGCAGGTACGGCGAGTGAGGATCCATGTGGCGCAGAAAGAGCAGCCACGGCTGGCCCGACTTGTGGAACTCGTCCAGCACGGGCAGCGTCACCTCGTTGAGCTGCCCGGCCTTGTCTCCCGGGCGCTCCTCCCAGCTCATCCATGAGCGGAAGTCGTGGTATTGATCGAAGCCACGGAAGCGCTCCTCGGTCCACGCCTTGCCGCTGAAGCCGACGCACGCCGAGACGTAGCCCCCGTTGCGCGGCTCGCGCAGCAGCTCGGGCATCGTCTTGAGCTGCTCCGGGAGCGGCCACTTGGACTGAAGTGCCACCATGCGCGTCGTCATCACGTCCATGCCGGTGAGCATCGAGGAGTACGCCGGCGTGGTTGGGACGTTGGGGCAGTACGCGCGTTCGAACAGCACGCCCTGGGACGCCAGGCGGTCAATGTGCGGCGTCGTCAGCCGGGTGTGCCCGTAGCAGCTCATACGATCGGCACGCAGCGTGTCGACCGCCAATATCAGCAGATTGGGTGGGCGCTTCGAAGGCATGCGAGGGCAGGGTAGCGACTACGGTGCCGTGGGCGGCCAGCCATACGGATGGAAGTGCGCCTCCCGGGCCGCCCAGGCTTCCGTGAGTTCGACCCGGGCCAGCAGCTCGTTTGCCGGGACGATCTCGTCTTCCATGCGCGCCAGCCAGCGCTGGAGCTCCGCCTCCAGGGGATCGCGAACTGTCGAGTCCTCCACCAGGTTGGTCAGCTGGTACGGATCGGCCTCGTCGTCGTACAGGACCCACGGCCCATCGATACTGCGCGCATAGGTGTGTCGTTTGGTGCGGACGCCCCGCCACGGCACCAGCCGCTCGCGCACTGCCTGGTCGCAGCACACCATCTCGCCGATGTACACCGACTCGGGCGCCGGCTCATCCGTCGTCCGGGTGAGATGAGCGGCCAGGTTGCGCCCCTCCATCGCCCCGGGCACCTCGACTCCCAGCAGTCCGAGCAGCGTCGGCGCGTACTCCAGCGCAGAGATCAGCAGGTCTGGGCGGTCGCCGCGCGGCAAGCGATCGCCTAAGCGCATCACCAGCGGCACGTTGATCGACTCGTCCCACGGCTGCTGCTTGTTGTGGTGCCCCTGGGACCCGAGCATGGTCCCGTGGTCGCTCGTGTAGACCACCAGCGTGTCGTCCAGCGCGCCTCGCTCGCGCAGGTGGTCGACCAGCCGACCAATCTGGACATCCACCGCGGTTGCATGTGCGTAGTAGTCGGCCAGGTCGCGCCGCTCGGCGGGCGTATCCGCGCAGTTGGGCCGCACGCTCAGGGCACCCGGGTCGTACGCGTGCTCGAAGCCCGGCGGCACCGGCCGGTAGGGCCCGTGTGGCGGCCCATAGGAAAGGAAGAGGCAAAACGGCGCCTCACCGTCGAGCTTTGAGGCGAGCCACGCCAGCGCCAGATCGGTCTGCACCTCCGGCTCGTAGCGGTCGCGCAGGATGATCGGATCAGGCGAGTCGTTCAGGTGGTACTTGGGGACCATGTACTCGTGGTGGCACTCCCACGCCGCCCAGAAGTCGTCGAACCCGAGCCGCGCCGGACCCGGGGGCGTGAACCGATCGCGCGGCCAGCCGCCGATGTGCCACTTGCCGACGTAACCGCAGCGGTAGCCCGCCGCCGACAGCGACCGCGCGATCGACGGCACCTCCGGTCCCGTCCGCACCGGCAGGTCATTGCTCACAGCCCCATGGCGCAGCGGCCACTGCCCCGTCAGCAGAGTCCCACGGCACGGCGTGCACACCGGGGTGTTGGCGTACGCGTGCCGCACGTACACGCCTTCCGCCGCCAGCCCATCGATGACCGGAGTCCGCACGTCCGAGTTGCGGGCGCAGCCGACGGCCTGCCCGCGGTGCTCGTCGCCGAAGACGAACAGCAAGTTAGGCCGGGTGCGGGCACTCGCCTGCGAGCCCGCCACGCACTGTCGCGGTCGGTCTGTCACCCTACGGCAGCTCGATCCTGCGGTTCGGCCCCGCCGCGCGAGAGAGGCCCTCGTCGGTCGTGGTCAGCGTGGCGCCAGACATGCGACATGCGGTATACACGTCGCGCCCCACTGGGGGCCGGGAGGTGCCGCGTGTACCTGAGAGAGGTGGTCGCCAGCCCCTCCGGCTGGGACCCGCTGCGGGAGGGCCGGGCGGCCGGCCGCGCCGGCGTGGCGGCACCGGCGGGTCAGACATGATCTTTCGAGAGGTCAGCGCGCGGCTGTTCCCCTGGGACCACGTGGACGAGGGCGTGGAGCACGTCCTGGACGTGCTCCAACGCGACACGCTCGCCAACTCGCTCTACCCCGTGATCTTGATGCACGACGAGAAGCGGCCGCTCTCGGAGTTCTACTACCCCCACAACCCGCGCCGGAAGGTGTACTGGACGGAGGACTCGCGCGCCTACTGGCACTTCGACCCCTCCTTCTACAAGAACAGTCGCATCAAGCCGCTGCCGTCCGAGGACCCGGAGCTGAAGGACACCGACTGGGTTGCTTTCTTTGCGGCGGAGGCGCGGCGCCGGGGGATGCTGGCCGGAGTCGAGTTCTCCCACACCTGGGTGGACAAGCCGCGCCTGCGCGAGCAGTTCCCCGACTGCGTGCAGCGCGACGTGGAGGGCAGGCTGAGCGCCACCCAGCTGTGCCCAAACAACCCGGACACGCTGGCCTACGCCCGCGCGCTCTATACCGAGCTGGCGACACGGTACGACCTCGACTTCATCCAGACCTGCTTCCTGGGCTTTGCCGGCGCGCCCTCCTACCGTCAGAAGCTGACCGAGGTGGAGCGCTTGGTGCGACTGCCGCTGGGCACCTGCTTCTGCGGCAGCTGCCGCACCGCGGCCGAACGCCAGGGGCTCAACTGGGACGCCATCGTCGAGTGCGTGCGGCGCCTGGCGCTCGGGCACGATCGATACCGAGCCCGCGAGGCGTTCGAGCTGCGCCTCCTGCTGGCCAGCACCACCACCGCGTCTCAGCTGTTCGTGGAGCTGCCGGAGTTTTACGCCTGGTTCCGCTTCCGCTGCGATTCGTACGTCCGCTTCTGGAAGGAGATTCACAGCGCGGCGCACGCCGCGAAGCCGGGCATCGACGTGCGCTTCAACGACTGCTGGATCTACCCGGAGATGCTGGGGTTCGACCTGCGGGGCATGGCGCCCTACTTCGACTCCATCCGCGCGGCGGACTATGTCGAGGAAACCGGC